>NZ_JAGGQS010000009.1:0-89448 GCF_018613175.1 Bacillus sp. ISL-47
CGAGTTTGTCGACAGTCTGAGACCATCAAATGATGGTCTATTTTTATAATAAAGATCAACATTATCTTTAACTTAGCCTATTATATAAAAATGCTAATCAGATGACCCAATATCAAGGTTTATTCAATCACAACAGAGGTATGATGGAGTCTGCGTAGGCTTTGGCTCCTTTCGGATTAGGGTGTCCTACTGAAGCGATCCGGCAAAGCTCTAAATCGAGTCCGCTTTGATTGGAATTAACACAATCTACGGCACGGGAAGGTGCGACATTTATATCCTCTGGCGATAAATTCGGATGTATTCCGTATAGGAAAGGATCATTTGTCAACCCTGCGTGGGACGGCCCAAAGTTTGGATCTGCGAAAAAGATGCGGTTCCCGCCATCGAAGGTATGATTAACAGCCTCCACTGCATTTTTAAGATGCATCCTGGACAGCTCCATAATTTGTTTGCTCCGGGCAATAACTAGTTGAATTTCAACTGCGCTAAGCACGGTGGCAGCGGCTACAGGGATACCTCCTATGACAACACCTAACGCTGTAAGCATTGCTTTTATGAACGCCGTGTTGCTTTGTTCGGAAAGAGGCTGATAATAGCCGGTCACAATGATTTTTGCATTTTTGAATGTGCCTGACACTTTCAGCAGCAGCTTCTTCATATCTTCGAAGAAAATCTTTTGTGATGGCTGCACTAAGTCTGGTCCATGAGGATTTAACACATTCGTGATTCCGATATCGTTAAACCCTCCGTCCAGCAGGATAAGATCCACAAAATCCGCTGACCCTGTAAACATATCTGCCTGCTGCAGGATAGTAGGAAATTTTGAAGGCACCTCTCCAGGAAGACGCGGGTGGACCTCTGTATTACCCGCTCCGATGATGGCGCCTGAGTGTGCGAGAACTTCTTTATAAAATCCGATACCGCCTGTACGAGCTTGAACCGCAGCAACTACGAGCGAGTGAAACTTCTCGTGCTCCATCAATCCTTGACCCCATTGAATCGAATCCCCAAGCACAAGCATTTGGAATGTCTCGAGTACCAATTCAATCTCATTGGAGGGGGTGCCATTTCCAAGCATGACTTTTACCCGTACTTTCTCTCCGGTGGGGTTATTCTGAATGTTAACCGGTCGAATGAGCGTAAATTCAATGCTGGTCGGACTAATATATTTTACGTCAGGCATGTTCTGGTCATTGACTTTAACCATTGCCCCCTCAGCAAATCCAGTACCAGCGAGCTGTACTTTCGAACCCGGCTGCACCCGGGTCTTCATGGCCGATAGCAGTCTGGGTTTCACAAAAATGGTCCCTCGGTTCGATAAGGTATTATCGCTTTGTTTCACTTGAACCGACCTGCTTCCCCCTTTAATGGAGGGAACCGTAAACTGCAGCTTTGTGTCACTGTAGACAAGGGTTTGAGCTGGAATGCCTTCCACAAGTACGACATCGGTTTTCGTAAAGCGTTTTCCATCGATCGATACTGTATCCCCAATGCAAGCCACATTGGGCATTGTGTGAAAAATAGCTGGTTCGAGCAATTTCCTTCTGTATTCATCGGAATCTATGACTTTCATGCTCAATGGTTCTGTAAACCGCTCACCATCTTTCCCGGGATAACCTGCGCTTCCAGGGTAACCTTGTGCTCCCGGCTGGCCGGCACTTCGACCTCCTCTTGGTCCGCATGTTTCAAAGATCGCCTTCACCGAGTCACCAACCGGTCCGCCCTTGCCGCCAGCACCGGGAACACCTGGAATGCCGCCAGGACCGCCTTTACCGCCATCCACCGTTACGTAAAACCCCTTCTGCAAGTAGTTGTTGATAACGCTTTGTGGAGCATATAAAGACAATTTTCCTCCATGTCCGCCATCGCCGCCGTCACCGCCATTTCCCGCAGCACCACCGCGTCCTCCATTGCCGCCTGCTCCTGCTCCGCTTGTACACCAGGCACCTGCGAAATCTTTAATGCCAGCCCTTCCTTTCCAGCCGTTGCCGCCATCCTGGCCATCCTGCCCATCGCCGCCTTGGGTTCCGTCCTGTCCGCGAAGATCGAATGCCGGGCTGCCGTTTAACTCCAACATCCAGATTTCCAGTTCTGGCGCATCCGCACCATCGAGTCCAGGTTCTCCTTTAATGCCGGCAATTCCGTCCTTACCGGTAATGCCGCCCAATGTTGTAGAAGTCTGAAACCCTTGAACCTGGCTTTTCTTAGCAGGTTTTGCCGGCTTCTGTATATTCGGGCGTTCCCACGTAAACGTGACGTTTTTACCGACCGTAATTTTTTCTGCAAGTATAATCAAATGCTTTTGAGGATACTTCAGAATAACCAAGGTGTTGTCTTCAAGGTCAATTTCTTCGGCGGCCCAATAGGCTGTATCGATGGGTACAGTGTTCGTGCTTCGGACTAGATTGGCTGGTGCTGGTGGTGGCGATACAGTACGGCGGCTTATTGGACCAGGAAATGGTCTAACAGGCCCTTTAATCGGGCCAGGGAATTTAGGCTGTATTGGCGGTACTGGAACTTGCTGGGGGAATGGAATCGCCTTAAGCTGCACAGCCCGTCCTCCAGCAGGCTCGAAACGCATCCCATTTTGTCCTGCCTCGGTGCTGCGGAAAACGGATTGAAATAAGGTTTCCGCACCCATAACGCTGGTCTCCGGCTTTGTTAATCCTGATTGCGGGATGACATTGCCGCGGATCGTTAATTTACCGAGACCTGACAAACTGGTAATTCCGAATGATTCTAAGATGGCTTTGTGATGCTGCATTCTGTTATTGGTGAGATTGACTGTGGCAGGATTTACATTCAGATTAAATGGTAAGGGTTTAATCAGCATTTCCTTAAGCATGACATTTGGCATCGAGGTTTTCTCCTTTTATTTGAAATAAAAGCAAATTTTTCTTGCTATGCTTATGCTGGTTTTTCCTAGTTTATTCAGAATAAAGAGAGGGAAGAAAGTGCTGGGTATAGGTACCTGGCTAAGGATCAGCTTGGTGTGACTGAACCAGTCTCTTTATATTGACTAAAAATGAGGATAAATTAGTGCGAAAGATGCATTTTAGAAGCTGAGGGAATCTGGGAGGTATCCGTGGGTTGTATAGAGAATCAGTCGCGGAAATGATCAAACGTTGATTCGTTTGATCGCGACATTGATGGAAAGCTGTTTAGGAGAAATAACAAAGAAATTATGGAACCCCAATTCACACCTCTTTTTGATATGATGTATTTAATACTATTGTTTGGATACGTTTAAAATCATATTGCATGGAGGAAGAAGTATGGCTGGTGTAAAGTCGGTAAGCATTGATGGGGAAGCAATCTATGTGTTTAACAGTGCCATCTATATTTTTGAAACCTCTTCTGGAAATACGTTGGAAGTGGATATGGTTGTGAGTGAGGTTACTCTAAGAAAATATAAAAATAGAGAAAGTCTGATAGCAGAAATAGAATTGGAAGATGGCAGGATCATCAGTTCATTTATGTTTTTAAAAACGCTGCCTGGGAAACTGCCTAGGCTAAATTTATTATGCGAACTGGATGAAGATGAACCCTACGAAGATGTCCTTAGGATAAGTGAAAATGATTTGGCATTTCCGGATATCGAAGAAGGCATTACGTTAGAGGAGATTAGGAAAGTGGAAATGCCAAATGAGAAAGTTACCCTTAAATTAAATTTGCCGATTGATCAAGTGGAGTGGCTGAAGGAGAAGAAAAGCAAGGAACTAAACCAGCTTTTTAAGGAGTTTTTATATGAGCATTGTTCAGGTGACCTGAAATAAATGCCTGATTCTTAATATGGTAAAGTTTTGAAGACTAGCTTAGTGTTGCTGAGCTAGCTTTTTTTGTACAGGATATTTTATCTTCAAACAAGTAAAAATAAATTAAATGCCCTTTCAGATGCTAGTCTTTTTTCATTTTTCCCTCCCATAAAGTTAGCCAAATGGTTCAAATTTAAAAGTTATCGTATTCTATCGATGCAATAAGTCGACATAATTTAGCCTTTTATTTCCCGAAAAATAATTGAATTACTCGAACTCTGTAAATAGAATTTGTTATTCCTCTGTAAAGAGTCCTATTTCCTTTTTGGCAATGTCGAAAAGATGCGTCTATGGACTGTACAAGGTTCGGGGATCTTCGCATTTCCTTTTTGATATAAAAAAATAAAAGGGATGGGAGTGGTAGATTTGCATTTTGAGTTATTGCTTGAGGCTGTATTTGGCAAAAGGGAAATGATCCACGAAATCGAATGCTCCATATGCGGATTTAATGAAACTTACTACCGAGATCCAGTTACAAAACAATGTATTGGCAGAGCGTGCATGACCTGCAATTTTGTCCAGAAGTTTGATTCAGTTAAAGAGGAAAGTATGCGTTCCTAATTAAGGACATAAAAAAAGACTAGCTTGAACTTAGGCTAGTCTTTTGAATGTATGCAAATTAAAGAGCTTCCTTTATCTTATTCAAAATAGCGGTCTCACGGGCTTTTTTAGCAGCCTCGTACTCTTCTTTAAAGCTTTCAGCATGAGAAGGGCTAAAACCGTTTTTCTTTAGGTCCTCTTGCAATGCTTTATTTATTTCATTAAATGCAGCATTTGTATTGCTTTCTAAATCGGAGCTTGCAGCGGTGTATTTTTGGTAGAAATACATATACGATACAGAATCTCCTTTAAGCTGTTGATTGGAGTATTCTTTATAGGCTTCGGCAAGAAGCGCATCAATCTTTTTGTTTGCCTGTTTTTGCAGGTGTTTAAAAGATGGATTGTATTTTTGTTTGATGCTGGCAACAGTCGGTTCTGCTGGTTTAGTTTTGTTTTTTACTTTTTGGACCTTTACCTCTTTTTTATTCATATTGGCTTTTTCAGCCTTTGGCTCTTCATTAGTTGTATTAGCTGCTTTTGCGTTAATAACAATAGCTGAAGATTTGCCACTCCCGCTTTTTTCACCAACCGTATTAGCTGTTTCCTTCCCTGAAGCTTCCTCTGTTAAATCACTTTCATTATCTTCTCCAGGCAAGATAATGTCGTATTCTGTTTTGGTGATTTCCTCAACCTTTTTATCCGCGATATCATAGGTTTTCACCTTTAAAAAGTAGTAGGCTGCTCCACCGGCTCCAGCGATTAAAATAAGGACTAAAGAAATAAGGATTTTCCAGACCTTTTTCATTTCGTAAGATAAATCTCCTCTCAAGGTGTAAGTTAGCATTAGAATTCTACCATAAAAATGAAATTATTTGGAAACTTTTTTAATAAGTTTAAAAAATAGGAAAAAGGGAGTATAAAAGAACTAATTTTCATTATGGATATGTTATTATCTTCCTATAAACAATGATTTCCAACTAGTGGAAACGGTAAACCGGAAAAAAACAGATAGAAGGGGGAATATGAATGTGATTGAAGAATCACACCAGAAAACAATGCGGATGCTGTCCCTTTTTGAACGTCTTAGCCAGGGGGAAGTGATCAACAAGCAGAAGGAAGCAGAATATTTTAAGGTAAGTGAAAAAGCGATTCAAAGAGATATTAAGGATTTACGGGCTTACTTTTCGAACTATAAAACTAATTTTTTATCTAAAAGCATTGTCTTCAGCAGAAAAGAAAGGGGATACATCCTTAGAAGAAATAATACCCTTAGATTAACAACAGAAGAAGTTATAGTCATAGCGAGGTTATTAATTGAAAAAAGGGCTCTTTCAGATGTCCAAATGAAACAAATGATTGATAAATTGGTTTCGGGATTGCCTGAGGGGAGCAGGGAGAACATAAAAAAGTTGATGTGATGTTCTCCCTTTCAACATAGATCTTGCTATTCCTTCAACCGATCCGGCAGCCCCTGGATCGACGACACGACAACATCCAGCTTCGCTTCAATCCTGTTCAGCAAAAATAGCGTGACAACAATCGGGAAGCCAAGCTCGCTGATTATTGTGACCATCTGTTCCATAGTTTGCTCCTTTCCGGGTGCCAGGCTCTTTGCATGCGGCCAGGTACCCTAAAAAAAGGCCGGGTTCAGAAAGAAACCGGCCTCTTCACATTACACTAATTCATATTCGGTTACGTTGCGCTCTAGCAATCTGGCACCTTGCGCCTGAACGAAGTCACCGCCATTGCCGTCAAAGGCATTGGCAAGGATGATTTGGTCCATCGCTGCTTTAACAGCTGCTGGATCAATCGGTTCCTTTGGATTATCGATCGTTAGTTTAGATGGCTTTCCCATTTCAGATAGGAAAGTCATTTCTAATGTTTTCGCCATGTTCTTCACCTCCTTGCTAGTTTAGTGTTTTGATAGAAGATTAGCCTACGATATCGAAGCTGTCGTTGCGGTTAATCGCAGCTAACGGATAGTTGGATAGCGTTTCAAGGGCTTGTCCAACTGAGAAAAGCTGGTCTGCTGTTGCGGATTGCTTTACGCTGCTGTAGGTTTTTGATTTGTGAATCGGTTTGCCCTTTTCGTCCAAACCTGTTTCAAAAACCAGGCGAAGCTTTGTATCAATGACATTTGCTTGTGCCATGCTGTCTCACCTCCTTTCACTCTTATAATAGAAATGAGCAGCGGAAAAAGTCATGGCGGGTAAAAATAATTTTTAATTAATGTAGCTGTTCTGGTTGGAGGATGGTTCGCAGTCTGGTTAAAGCGCCTTTTTTCCAAGCTTTGACGGCAGAGACTGTGACCTGGTGCTGCTCAGCAATTTCATTCGTTGATAAATTATATAAGAAGGTAGAGGTAACCCATATCGTTTGGTTAGTTGTCAGTCCCTCGCAATAGGAAAGAATCATCTTCTCTTTCAGGGGCTGATCGGTAAGAGGGCACTCCATTAGCGTCCAAAACTCTTCATCCGGAACAACGCTGCGGCCCTCTAGTACCTTGCTTCTCTTCAGCTCGTCCAGCATTTTCATTCTTATATTCGTATAAGCATAGGATAGGAATTTACCCTTTGCAGGGTCATGCTTCTTCCAAATCTCCCAAAGTCTGATTAACCCCAGCTGAAAAAATTCATCCTGATTTTTATAGATATTCAGCGTTTTGATAATCTGGTGAATCATCGGTTCATATTGTGCTGCCACCTGCTCAAAGCTCTCCATTTGACTATCCCTTCAGGACAGCGCGCTCTCATTGTATTCCCGGGTAGCTTTAAGATAGCGGGAAACCTATTTTTTTGCGAATCGAAAAAAAGTCGAGTTTCGGGAAGTTTACCCCCTAAACTCCCGAGTTTAGGTGCCAAACTCCCCGAAAGAAGGGTCTAACTCGCCGATTTTCGGGAAAAATTCACTTTTTTAATTTTATTAGCTGTGAAAATGCTAAATGTTGAATTAGCGCTGTTGATTGGAGCGGAAGGTGCGAGACTCCTGCTGGAGGAGTGGGACAGGTGAGATCCCACAGGCGCTGCGCGCCGAGGAGGCTCACCGCCCACCCCGCGTTCGCTGAGCATCCAGGAGCGGAAATCAACACCCACGTTTAACAGAGCTTATTTTTTATAAAAGAAGTCCATATACCATTGGTTTTTATCAATTGAAAATCCCATCTCCAAAAGTTCCTCAAAGTAAACCTCCTCCAGCTTCTTATTCAAAATGCCATAGAAATAAGCAATAGGCTTTGACACAAAACTGGATTTCATTTTCCGGATCAGCTGCTTAAAAGAATGAATAGCTGTTTCCAGAACCTGGACTTTATCCTGCTCGCGATTGTTTCGATAGGCCGCAATAGTGGTCATTCTCCAAAACTCCTCAATGCTCTTAGCTTCCGGAAAGAAGTACTTCACCACATCCACGAAGGCATTTGGAACTCGATCACTTGTAAAAGTGTGGTCAAGTCCGGTTTCGTTACGTTTATTATTCTTTTGATTTTTAGTAGTTTTAGAAAGATTGATTGTTTTATTAGGGTGGTCCATTTTTTCATCCTTAGGTGGTTCACTCTTTGGAAAACGATTGAACACATATAGATTGCTGGACTGGGAGCCATTCTTTCTTTCTGTTTCATGGGCTGTAAAAATGCCTAATTTGGAAGCTTTTGCGATCATTCTTTTAAAAGTGGAACGGGAAATCCCGTTTCCGTTGTATTCTTCATGAATGGCTTTTAATACTGTGCCTATTTTCGCGTTAGATACTCCAGGTACTTTCGCGGCAAAACGGGCCAGCCTTTTTAAGCCAACAAGCTCACCCTTTGAGAACTTATCCTTATTCACCGCAAGCCACATCTCCAAATGGGCATTAAACTCTTGAAGGTTCTTAAACTGGGAAAACTGTTCAAACTGGTCAACACTGCCTGATTTTAAATTCATATTATTGCACCGCCCTTTCTCTTTATAAATAGAAATGAAAGGGGGAGAAGGTCAGGGAGGGGTGAGGGGAATTGTGGCAGAATGGTGAAATCTAAAGTTAATTTATGTTCCTGGCAAATGATGATAAATGGTAAAATAATCCTATGAAGAGGATTATTTTACTAGATTCAACCGTTTATATACGCAGGGAGGAGATATAAATGAATACACTCATGTGCCCGCGCTGCGAAGCTGAATTAATCGAAGATGCTTGGGAGGATGTAAAAGAGAAGCCTAACGGCGAGTTCGTGGTAAATGCTTATCCAGCCTATGTTTGCAGGAATAATTGCGGATATTTGAAAGAGATTAAAGATGCTCCAGAAGTCATTGCACAGCAAGGGGATGACCGGCTGCTAGTGTTATATCCCAACGAGCAGGGGCGAATATTAGAGCTCCGTAATAGGGTATTATGGCCGCCGATGCACTATCAATCGATCCTGGGAAGAGGCTATTGGGAGGAGTATACAGGAAATCATGATGTAGAGGAATTACTTGCAAAAGCAAGGGACAGCAGGGCAGCTCATTTGCAAATGCCGAACCTTTTTCAGTTTGCCACTAGTGAGCTGTCACAGGATGCATTTTTGTGCTGGCTGATGGCATGGAGCGAGGAGCCCTACCGTTCGCTGGACGGGCCATTGCATGAAGCGGCCGTTGATTTTATCGGAATGATTTTCAACCTGCATCATCTTCCCGTGCCTGTCATTGAGTCAATCAGCATTAAGCGCCAATTTAAGGCACTGGATATTTTAGTGATTATCAACGATACATATGCCATATTAATTGAAGATAAGACCTTTACGAAAGATCATTCCAATCAGCTTGCCCGCTATCGTGCTGCTGTGAAAGACGCTTATCCTGACCTGGTTCAATTGCCGATTTATTACAAAATCGCTGACCAAAGTCATTACCGTTCGCTTGAAAGCCCAGGCTATCTTCCGTTCAAGCGAAATAGGATGCTTGAAGTTTTACAGAGAGGAAGAAAGAAAGGTGTACAGAACCCCATCTTCCTGGATTATCTTCATTATTTGGAGGAGATCGAAGAGGGAATCTCTTCATTTAGAGTCAACCCTGTAAGCGAGTGGAATCACTATGCCTGGCAAGGATTTTATCAGGAATTGCAAAAAGAAATAGATGGAAATTGGGGGTATGTTCCGAATCCATCCGGGGGATTCTGGGCTTTCTGGTGGGCATCTGCATTTAAGAAAACTTATTTTCTGCAGCTTCAGGAGCGCCGCCTTTGTGTAAAAATAAGTCCTGAAGAGGGGGAGAACAAACGGGATGTCCGAATGCAGGCAATGAAAGAGATCCTGGCTGAATCTGAAAAACGCAATCTCTCGCTGACAAAACCAGCAAGATTGGGCACCGGCAAAGTCATGACCATTGCCCATCGGGATGACTATCTGCAAACTACTCCGGAAGGGCTATTAGATATGGAGAGAACGATTGAAGAATTGAAGAAATATTAAACGATAAACTAGCTTGCTATTGCAATGCTAGTTTTTTTGTGTTTTTCATGGAAAAAATTTCATTAAAATAAAGTGTAATTTTACTATATAATGGATTTATAGCCTTTAAAAGGGAGAGAATGCATATATGTTTAACAGAAAGCTTGGCCTATCCATTATCCTATTTGCTGCAATTTGTGCTGGAGCAGCAGTTGTTTATTTTACTAATAACAGCATTGAAAACAAGCTTGACCGCTATTTTAAGGAGAAATATGAAATTGAAGTCGTGCTGGTTGACGAAGAAGAATGGAATACAGGCAATATGGGAGACCTGACGCATACGGTCGCAGTAAAAGGAAATAAAAATATTAAATTTAATGTGTTTGAGTCAGGTGGAGAAATAACTGGAGATACATACCATAGAGGGCTGGATGCTTATGAACAGTATAAAAAGCTTGAACCGCTGCTGCCGGAAATCCAAGCGCTTGGCTTTGGGGAACCGCCTTTCGGAAATTACTTGGAATATATCAGGGAAGTGGCAGGGGAGTACAATCTAAAATTTTCCCGTGAAGGCAAGCTGGATTCCCACTCCTTTGAGGAAGAGGAATTTAACGACTTCTTTCAGCTGGTCCAGCTTATTGATCAAAGTGAAATCAATGTAAAGGGTCTGCGGGTTTATTATACAAAACCGGAAGATGATCCAGGTGATATTTATTTCGCAATGAAAGACCTAAATGAACCAACATCTGAAGAAGAAGTAAAGGAATTGCTGAGAGTTGACAATTGGGATTTGAAAAATGCCTATATTAGTGAAGCATACGATGAGGCACTAGCGAAAGCTGAAAATGAACGTTTCAGGTTTGGGGCTGTTTATGAAGATGATTGGCTACTATGCAGAAATATCTATCCGATCACAGGCTATTGTTCGCCTTATGAGGCGCATGTTGCCTATCCGCAGAAAGAGTTTCAGCCGGGTAGTCCACTTCTTGCAGAGGATTTGGAGCGTGCAAGGAAGATTCTTACTGAACTCTTGCCGAAGGACTCGGAATTTGAAATCGTCCTGGCGGGTGTTGAAGATGTAGAACAGCCGAAAAAGAATAACGATACGATAGATTTTAAGAGAATCACCATCGAGCGCGATGATTGGAATAAATATGATTCTATGAAAAGTCTGCTTGAAGCCAAATTTAAAGAGCAAGGTGCTTAATTATGTCTTTATTGTTATCAGCTTTTGCTGTGGTGGTGCTAAATCCGATCAGCATTCTTTTGATTTTAGGCTTGCTGATTTATTATCGGAAATTTTATATCCTTGGCGGCTTTTTAGCTGGAATTTTGCTGCCGGTAGCCTTATTTCTCACCACTTTGACTGAAGATGCAGCCAGCGGTCTGCTTTTAGTCATGATGGTTCCGCCGGGAGTGGTTGTCGGCGTGCTCCTTGGCTTTGTAATTCAGCGGGCAGTGGATAAAAAACGTGGCACTGTTCAAAGAGGTGCAAAGGCTATAAAGTATGGCCTTATTGCCATATTTACTTTGATGATTGGCTTTATGGCTGTTCTATATATCCATGAAATGTATTCAAATCATAAATATGAACAATCGATCGAAGAGAAAAAATATGAATTGCGAAAGCAGTTTGAGGAAGAGTTCAGGGAAAAAGCTTTTGATATGGGAATGAAGAATGATACATATGTTCTTGGGTTTGAGAGCGGCATTACAATAGCGGACTATGAAGATTATGATGGACTATTCGCGGAAGGTACGCTCTTTTTCAAAACAAGAGGGGACAAAACTCATACAGAAGAGGCGTTTCAGTCATTTAAGAGTGAAATGATCCAGGAGTTTAATCGTATGAAGGGCCGTAACACATACCAGAATCTAAAGTTGAATGATTGGGCGGAAAATAATATAAATATTAAGTTAGCAAATTAATAAGTGAGCCATTACATAACAGTAATGGCTCTTTTTTACTATTTATAGGGCTATATCCATATTTCCCTAAAAAAGTAAAAAATCCATGGATATCGTGTTTAAACCTAATTTAAGGTGGTAGATTATTGAAGTAGAACCAATGTTATTTATTTACATAACTTGAAACATTGGTTTGTCTCTGTTTCTGCCTCTTTTTGGTGTGCCCTCTTTTGGAAACGTTTTTTTTGCAGTCTGTAGGTTTGCTAGATTCATTGGTTAGTTTAACTACAAGGAGGAATTCTCATTTATGACTTATCAATCCAAACATTATCGCAAGTTCATCGCATCCGGCATGACAGCGGCCATGGTGGCAGCTGCTGTTGCTCCATCTGCCGGTTTTGCAGCCTCAGATTTTAAGGATGTTTCACCAGACAACTTCTACTATGACTATGTTATGGCGCTTGCAGACGCAGACATTATTGATGGCCGTCCTGATGGAACATTTGATTTAGGCGGAAAGATTACCCGTGCGGAAGCTTCCAAGATGGTTGCCAACATTCTAAAGCTGGATACTGACAGTGCACCGGCTGCTGATTTTAAAGATGTGGATCAATCTGTTTGGTATGCGGAATACATTAATGCCCTATATGATGAAGGTTTAATTGATGGAAAAGGTGCGGGCATGTTTGATCCTAAAGGGACTTTGACCCGAGGTGAATTTGCTAAAATGGTCGTTGATGCTTATGATCTTAGCTTAAATCCTGACGGCCCTAAAGTAAACTTCACGGATGTAAAAGAAAGCAAGTGGTACGCAGAATATATAGAAATTCTTTACTCTCACGGTTTAATCACCGGTACTACCAGCACAACCTTCTCTCCTGATGCACAAATCAAACGTGCAGACTTTGCTAAATTGCTGACGGAAACAGATTGGGCAGTAGGGTCAACACTTGAGAAGCCGAATGAAGGTGCCACTGAAGTAGCAAGTGTAAGGGGAGTGAATGCGAAGACAATTGAAGTGAAATTCTCAGAACCAATTGACGCAGATACCCTGAAAACTGCTGATGGCAGTGATGTGATTACACTCGTTCCTGGAAAAGAAGCAGTTAGAACCGGCGATGTTACCCAGGCACTGAGTGAAGATGGAAAAACATTAACCTTCAAAACGACTGAGATTTTTAGCGGCGACTATTTGGTAAAGGTTCCATATGAAGGGGTGAAGGATGTAGATGGCGAGTACGTGAAGCCGATTAATGCCCCTGTAAATGTAAACGACAAAGCTGCTCCGGTTTTAACATCTGCAAAAGCAATGATAAAAGATACAAGCGGAGGCATTCAGAAAATCACGTTAACATTTGATGAAGAAGTTACATCGATTGAAACTGTTAAGATCGGCAATGCCAATTACACAGCAAAAATTGATGGAAATAAAGCCACTGTGGATGTGAATCTGGATGCATCACAATCCCACAACGTAACCGTTGTAAACGCTAAGGATGCTGTCGGCAATGTGAAGGATGTTCAAGCAGCTTCATTAGCTGTTACCGTTGACAATGTGGCTCCTTCTGTTGCAAATGTGGCTGCTGCCGGCGAAGATCAAGTGAAAGTAACGGTTGATGAAGAGCTTAATGGTGACACATTAAAAGTAACTGGTAAGGTTGGGACCTACACAGCTAATGTTGTAGAAGATGTTGAAGTAAATCCAGCGAATCATAAAGAGTATTTCATTACATTAAATAGCGATTATTTATATAAATCCGGAAACTCTGACACTGTCACTTTAACCTTTGCCAAAGGTGCTCTGGTTGACGAAATGGGCAACGAGAATACATCAAATATCACAAAAACAGTAACGGTTTCGAAAGATGTTACAGCTCCGGCACCAATTAAAGTAGCAACTTCGAAAACAGATGGAAAAGTAACGTCCTTTGCGGTTACTTATAATGAAGAGGTGAATTCTCCGGACCGAACCAAAATATCAGTTGTGAACTCAAAAGGAGAAATTTTTACTGTCTCACAAGTTGTTGATAGCCTATCAATGGCCAATGGCTCTAAAACGGTTGTCTTTGCACTGGATCAAAATCTAGAGGCAGATAAGTACAGCTTTGTATTAGGTGAAGGCTTTGTTGTTGATGATGCCCTCACGCCAAATAAGAGTGAGCAATATAATTTCTCCGTGGAAGTAACAGAAGATGGACAGCCTCCTGCAACTACTTTTGAAATAGTGGGAGCATCCGCAAATGATAATGTCATCACTGTTGACTATGGTGCAAAGGTTAAAGCAACTGGTACAGGCTCCGCTTTAAACCCGGATGCCTATGAAGTGAATGGCGTTACACTGCCATCCGGAACCAACATTGCTTTTGTCAGAAACAACACAACAGTTGATCAGACAAAGGTACAGATCACACTTCCAGATGGATTTGTGAAGGAAAGTGACGATAAGGCCATTTTCACGGTTGATGGTGTGCAGACATTAGATAACAAAGAAAGCCAGCCGTTCACAAAAACGATTGCCATCACTGATAACACGGCTCCGGAAGTGACATCATTTGTGGCAACAGAACTAAATAAATTGACTGTCACTTATTCTGAACCGATTGAGGTAGAGGGACTAGTGGATGGTGTAACGGCATCCATTGCGGACGAAATTTCATTGCTTAATAGTAGCGGAGCAAAAGTTGAGTTTACTGGTTATGATGTGACGGACGATGGCAAGCTAGTTTTAACAGTTGCTGATTCCGCACTAGTTAACAAACTGGTAACGAATAAAGTGGATGATGCCAATGCTGATATCCAGGACGAAGCAGGAAATGCGCAAAAGGCTGGATTGACAGTGACGAAGTAATAGATTAAGAGGCTCTGCTTATGCAGGGCCTTTTTTCAATCAAACGTTTGATTGAATGGGGGTGGGGTGCTGGGAAATATGGCTTAGGATTCTAACATACGAGTAGAAATAAAAATGGGCCCCTCATTGGAGGGAACCCAAATATTTACTTTATATTTTTTTAAAGACCAAAGAAACAGTTAATAAACTTATGAAAAAAGAATCAATCATTCTGACAACCAAAATTCCATAACTATTAATTGGAACATAATTAAGAAGCTGCCAGAGGATTAGGAATAATAATGTTAAAAGAGTTATAGAAGACCAAAAAATAACTTTTTGCTTAGGATGAATATTAGTATGGTTATGTTTTCTCTGAGACATAGCTCTGTAATACATATACCCCAAAATCGCTGTGATCCCTAAAATCGTACTTCCATGCTGCAGGAATTTATACAAAGGTATGGAAAAGCCATAGATATTAAAACTGTAAGTAAAAAAGACAGGAAATTTTAATACCATATATCCATTCATATGTGTAAAAGAATCCCATACTACGTGCGTAAGCATTCCGAATAGAGCAGAATAACAAAACACAATTATTTTCATCAGAGGATTGGATTCTGTTTTATATGTATAAGTGTCCTGCAGGAAAAAGGGTAAATGACTGACCAGAATTTGATGAACAAAGTGATGGTAGATTAAATAAATGATTGCTGCCAAGGGCAGATTAAACAAAATAAAACCAGTAAAGGAATGGCCAATCTCCGCGATTGGCTGACCTCTTAAAAAGTATTCAAAATCTGGAGCCATACTGCCTAAAACCATTGCAGAAAAATGAACATATCTGCTTTTTCTTGAGAATGCAAGTATCGCTGCCGGGTGAGCAAAAGTTAATGGCATGGTGTCCGCTCCTGTTCAATTAGATAGTCTTAATCTATCATAAGCAGCGCTGGAAGATAAATCTTAATTAAAAAGCCACCCTAAACTCAAGGGTGGCCTCCAAAACCAATTATTCTTCTCCATAAAGCTCTTCAAAAGGAACCGCAGTGTCAATCACATGCTGTGGAATCGTAATTTTTTCAAGCTTGTTAACGTTGGAGTATGTGTTATTAGCTTTTTGCTTAATGTTCATTTTCTCGCCTTCAGCACTGATGGTCATGTCAGAGTCCATCGTGTCTGAAATTGGGTAAAGAGTCTTCTTATCAATGATGGAAACAATATTCATTTTATTAATAATAATCTCCATGCCGTTAAAAATATCTTCCTCTACGCCTAATCCAGAAAGATTTAACATCTCGTCAATAAGATCCTGGAATCCTTTTCCTGATAGAGAAGCGTGAAGCTCATAAGTACCAGCGTTTTCAATAATCTTTACATTTTTGTAGTAGCGCTGAATTAACTCAAAACGTTCCGTGGGAGACATTTGATAGTCCGATAGACTAAGCATTTCTTTAGCCATTTCATCATCGTATTTCACCCATTTGTTAAACATAGGATCAAAAGAATAGTACCCATCCTTTGTCAGATAGGATTCTGTTGTTACATTTTCTTCGCCAAACTCTTTCATGGTCATGGACATAAATTGATATAAACCGATCGGATCAAGGACCATGTCCATTTTCATATCCATATCCATTGTCATTTTTTCACCAAGGTATGTCATAGACTGCTGTACTTTCATATCGGCAGTGAAGCTATTCATTTCCACCTGTGAAAGCTTGCTTAAGAATGCCTTTGCTGCAGGAGACAATCCAGATGTTACATAAACCGTTTTTTGCGCCTGATTCCAGTTAACTTGTGCACCGGAATTTTCGATTACAAAGCGGATCGGGATGAACAGACGATTATTTTTCATCGCTACGGCTGAATCTACCTTTACCGTTTTTCCATTTACCTGAACATCTTTTTTGCCAAGCTTCATGTTTATGGATGTTTCTTCGTTCTTGATTGTAGCTGTCTTTGTGGATGCATTCCAATTCACGTTCAGGCCGATGTTCTCAAATACGCCGCGGACAGGAACAAGGACACGGTTATCCTTCATATAAGGGTCAACATCAAGCTTTAACGCTTCATCATTAACCACAATTTTCACCTTAGGGCTTGCAGCGGCTGCCTGAAAAGGTGATACAACCAACAAGATACAAGCAATGACAATAGACCAGATTGCTGAGCGTTTCAAAAAATCTCCTCCAATTCGATAAAATTCTCTTCTACTATAATACAAATTACCTTATTTTACTAGTTTTATATGGTAAAAGAGGAATATTATGTAATTTAATAGGTTTGTTAATTTAAGGTTCTGATAAACTGCCAGCTGATGAACCTCATCAAGCATTAAGCCTGAAGGGTCTCTTTGATTCGCTTCACCTGCTGGACATTGGATGGGCATTTGGAATAAAACCGCTCAGAGAAAGGAGGCCTCTGAAAAAGCCCTTGAAGGACATCCTCTGTTAAATTAGCCGGTTGATTTCCACTCCAGGATGCTCGCTTTCCGCGGGGCGTGCGGTGAGCCTCCTCGGCGCTTAAGCGCCTGTGGGGACTCACCTGTCCCGCTGCTCTCGCAGGAGTCTCGCACCTTCCGCTCCAATCAACCTACTGCTACTTAACTAATTCATTCATGTACCCTCAGGAAAACCAAACAATCGGCAGATTTTCAGTGGCCCCCGGCGAAGAAAGTAAGAAGGTTTTTTAAGAAGTGTTACAGACTTCACTCCAATCAATGAGCTTTTACAGAGCCAAATTAAAGAAGACACCATGGACAGGTGTCTAATAAAATCTTTTAAAACCATCAAAATGCTTTTTATAGTAAGGGTCGTCGAGACTGGAGATTTCAACGCCGTTGGAGCTTGCATGAATGAACTTGTTATCCCCCACATAGAAGCCCATATGTGAAATGCCGGGCCGATAGGTATTCTCGAAAAATACGAGATCACCATGCTGAGGCTGATTGATATAGTAGGAACGGCTGTAATATCCGTCTGTTGAATATCGGCCCAGCTGGGAACCGGATTTATTAAGGACATAATAGATAAAACCGCTGCAATCAAATCCTTCCGGGGTAGAGCCTGCCCATTTATAGGGAACCCCGATATGTTTTTGGGCTTCTTCCAGCAGGGAGTTTGCAGAACTGTTTTCTACCTTGCCAGGCTTTTCATTTACGGCTTGTTTGGGAGGGGTTTGTTCGGTGCCTCCTAACACTAGCTTTTGGCCAATATAAATTATATCCGAGCTAAGCTTATTCCAATCTTTAATCTGCTGTACAGTTGCTTTATTTTTGGCAGCAATCGTGCTCAGTGTATCGCCCTTTACGACTGTGTATGCTGTTGAATTAACGGCGGGAGCAGGAGCAGCCGGAGCTGGAGGTGCAGCAGATGTTTCCGTTTGTTTGCCTGCAGTACTTTCAGCGGCTTTTGTTACCTTTAGTACCTGCCCAGGCCGGATTATATGGTGGGTAAGATTATTCCAGCTCATTAAATCTACTAAACTAATTTTATGGTTTAAGGCAATTTTGGATAAAGTATCGCCAGGTTTGACTGTATATGTATGGTTGGCAGTTGGAGTTGCAGGTGGCGTTACAATGGCTGGCTTACTGGTTTTTTGTTCTTTTGAAGTCCCAGGCAGCTGGAGTGTTTGGTTTATAGAAAGAAAATCCGTGCTCAAATTATTTGTCTTTTTAAGCTCCGTCACAGTTGTTTTATTCTTTGTGGCAATTTGAGATAAAGTATCGCCTTTCTTTACCACATATGTATCAGCTGATGCCTGGGCCGCGAAGGCAGAAGAAAGCATAGCGGCAGCAGCGATGGTAACCATCTGTTTTTTCACTTTTCCGATTCACTCCTATCGACATAATTTTAGATAATTTTACCACATTTATTGTCTAAAAGAATGATAATTTTACATTCTTATACAAGTTATTTACAAAAATCGGTGACTGTCGACCTATGTCGAATCGGATGTTGTCATCTGCTGGAGACTGACGTCGAAATATAGGGGGTTGTTTTATTAAAAAGGAAAATCCAAGAAAAATAGAAGGTTGGAAGTCCTAATATGCTGAAAATTCAAGCTTTGTGTTAGTTAATTTAAGGGGAAATATGATATAGTAGGTTTAGGAACAGGTCATAATAGTTAGTTATAAATGGATATTCAGGATAGTTAATACATTTATGCAATGGAGGTCTAAACTTGTTAACGAATCATCTTGATTTTCGACTGGAGCCAAAGGTAAGGGAGTTGTATGAGGAGCATAAAAAGCGGGCAGAGAAAATAGATTGGGGTTATCACGAATTCCTGCCATGGGATAAGGCACAGGATTTTCGGCGCGTTCCTTGGGATGAAAGCCAGGTGACTCTGCCAAGCTCGGTTATTACAGCTGTTGAAACAGCTCTTTTAACCGAAGTGAACCTGCCATGGTTCACCTCGTATCTGGATCAGACTTTTAAAGGATCATTGACTGTCATTAAGGAGTTTGTCCATACGTGGACAGCGGAAGAGGATCAGCATTCGAATTTGCTTGAAACGTATCTGTTAATCACACGGAATGTAAATCCGGCGAGGCTTCACCAGCTGCATAAACAAACAGTGGAAAATGGCTGGAATCCCGACTTCCATACACCGTTTGAAACGATGGTTTACACGTCCATGCAGGAGCTTGCCACCATGGTCTTTTATTACAATGTGGCGAAGGTAGCAGGGCCGCATGATAAGGATTTGGCCAGTATGCTAAGGCGCTTGGCGAAGGATGAGACCTTGCACTATGCCTTTTATCGGGATGTGATTAAACATCATCTGCAGCTGGAGCCTAACTATTGCTACTATCTGGGGAATGTTATCATGAACTTCAAGATGCCTGGTGCAGTGATGCCGGACTTTGAAGATCGGATGTCTATCATTGCTAAAGAAGCGAACTATGGCCCGCTGGAGTATTTTGATCAGGTTCTGGATGTGATTATTGAATATTGGGAGATTGAAAAATTGAGGCCGATTGCACCGGAAGCGGAGAAGGCAAGGCTGGATATTTTGAAATATCATGCTCGCTTGAAGAAGGTACGGGATCGGTTTTATAGCAAGAAATAAATAGAAGAACCAGCGGGGGATATCCCCTCGCTGGTTCTTTTTGCTTGTTTCGTTAAATCAAATCAAGGGAATCTATTCTATTAAAAATTGACTATTTGGAGGTAATGATATGCTTCAATTCATAGAATCCCAAGACCCATCCACCATCGCACTCGCCTTTAATGGCAATGCTACAAAAGAAGACGCTGAAAAACTGGATCAGTATGTAAGAGAGAACTTCAATGAGGATGAGAAATTTAATATTCTAGCCATCATGACCGATGTAGACGGCACCACCTTCCAAGGCGCAACAGAAGGCGTCAAATTCGATATAAAAAGGTGGAAGCAGTTTGATAAATTTGCCGTGGTCAGTGACAAAGACTGGATTGGCACTGTATCAAAGCTTTCCAATTACCTGCCTGGAATTACAGTTGAATACTTCGAAGGTCATCAGCTGGAGGAAGCCTGGATGTGGATAAAAAAGTAGTACCAGGTACCACCCGAATTTTCTTGTTTCACAATCATGTTCCACAGACATCTTCTTGAATAGTAGCCAATTAGAGAGAGCTGCCGCGTTATGCGAGCAGCTCTGTTTGGTTTGAAGTACTGTGTCTAAAGTAGTTTAGGAATCTCCTACCAATTCCTCATTTCTATCATTTCGTTTAATTCGATTTACTTATTTTTCCTTTTTCGAAAGGTTGAATAGTTTGATAGGGAGAATAGAGCACAATGTAAATGTTTTCTATTTATTCGGAATAATCAAACTTAAATGGAAGAAGGAGGAGAATGCGTAAAGAAGAAGGGTCTAGTTTTACCGGGTTATGAAGGGTTTATGAGTGTCATAGGGCTGTTTTACCTTTATTAAGAAGATTGTTTTCATAAAGTTTGTTGCTTTTTGAAGGCAAACGTATTTTAACCAACTGAGTTGATTGTAGCGGAGGGCACTTGATCCTCAAAAATGCATTCGCATTTTCTTCGTGCGGTGATCATTCGAGGAAGCTGATTCAGTGTCCTGCGGGAAGAGAGGGAAGTGCGAGACCCCACAGGCGAAGCCGAGGAGGCTCGCAACCCTCCCGGCGGGTTCGCTGAGTGCCCGCAGCGGAAATCAACGGGCAGAGTTCAAAACAAAAACAACAATCTATGAGAAATGACCCTAAGAAAAATTTTTGAGGAGGTATAAACATGTTTAGTAGAAAGTCCCTGTTTATTTTTGTTTTATTGTTAGCCATGTTGATTCCAAGTCTCTCTTTTGCGGATAATATTACACCGCCGAAATCGAGCAACAGCCAGATCATTCATCAAAGCTTCAGTTCAGAAACATTGGGGCGGGAATATAATTACAACATCTATTTGCCAAGCGAATATAAAAATTCCGGCGAAGAATATCCGGTCCTTTATCTTCTTCATGGATCTGGCGGTAACGAACATAATTGGGTTCAAAGCGGAAACGTGAAGGAAACAGCTGATAAGCTGATCAATAAAGGGGTTATTCCTCCATCGATTATCGTTATGCCAGCCAGCAAAAGCTGGTGGGTGGATGGCCATAATGAAGCGGCTGAAACTGCATTTATGAATGACTTGATTCCTCATATTGATGAAACCTGGAGAACGGTTGAGGAAAAAGAAGGCCGGTTAATCGCGGGTCTATCAGCAGGCGGATACGGAACGGTTAATTTTGTTTTAAAATATCCTGAAATGTTTGTTGCCGGTGCGGCTTTAAGCCCTGCGGTTTATGTACCGGAACCGCCAAGCCACTCTTCAGGAAGAACGCATCCTACCTTCCAAAAGGATGGCCAATTTGACGCTGCTAAATGGGAAGAATTGAACTACACACAATACATTGATGATTACAAAGCAGGCGGACACAAGGTTCCGCTTTACATTAATTCCGGAGACCACGATACATTTGATATTGCTTACCACGCTGCGGTGCTTTACCAGAGCTTAAGAGAACACCAGAAAGAATTAGTGGAGTTCAGAGTGGTAGATGGTGACCATGAATGGAAAGTATGGAGAGAATCCTTGCCTGAAGCGATGGAGTACATGTATCAATTTGTAGAGTAGTAAAATAGAAGGGTGCTGGCCAAGGCTAGTACTCTTTTCCTTTAATCACAGCCCAGTAACTTCCAATTGAGTGGTATTGACACAATCCTTTTTTTCTGAAATAATAGTAAACAATTAAATACTGGTACCTTTAATTCAGTCCCGTGAGGCTGACAAGGACAGCGGAATTATGATAATCATTGGGTGAGGTGTATCCTGCCCAGGGGTTCTTCATGAGGAAAAAGGCTTCTTGTCGGAAAACGGCAAGAAGCCTTTTTCTTTTCCATCGTCTATTAATATCGAAGAAATCCTTCGGTACCAGTTTCAAAAAATGATTGGAGGAATTGGTATGAAAAAAGTGGATTTGGATTTTTCGTTAGAGGCGGTACCTCAGGGGCATCGCAGCGGTTTTTGGAAAATGCTTGTGGTGATGCTGGGGCTGACCTTCTTCTCGGCAAGTATGTGGTCAGGCGGAACACTTGGAACAGGGTTAACCTTCATGCAATTTATCGGAATCGTCTTGGCAGGTAACTTAATCCTGGGAGCTTATACAGGAGCGCTTGCTTATATTGCGGCAAAAACGGGTTTATCAACGCACTTGCTTACCCGCTATGCTTTTGGTGAAAAAGGATCTTACCTTTCTTCCTTCCTGCTGGCTGCCACACAGGTTGGCTGGTTTGGGGTAGGGGTTGCAATGTTTGCTCTTCCGGTTCAAAAAGTAACCGGGCTTGACGCCAATCTACTGATTTTAGTGGCAGGACTTTTAATGACAGCAACGGCCTTCTTCGGAATGAAGGCACTGGCCATTCTCAGCTTTATCGCAGTACCATTAATCACCATCCTGGGAAGCTTCTCAGTCTTTAAGGCAACTGAAACAGCAGGCGGTTTGGAAGGCCTTATGCAGTATCAGCCGACTGAAGCGATTGGACTTGCAACTGCATTAACGATCTGTGTCGGCTCTTTTATCAGCGCAGGAACACTGACACCTGATTTTGCACGCTTTTCAAATACAAAACGTACAGCGGTGGTTTCAACCGTGATTGCCTTCTTTATTGGAAACTCTGTCATGTTCATCTTTGGCGCAATCGGGGCAATCGCAACAGGGCAGTCCGATATCTCAGAGGTTATGTTCATCCAAAAATTGATCCTACCAGCGATTCTGGTTCTTGGATTAAACATCTGGACGACAAACGATAATGCACTATATGCATCAGGACTAGGGTTTGCCAGCATTTTGAAAATCTCAAAAAGCAAGGTTGTCATCTTCAACGGAATCGTCGGAACGATTGCAGCCATGTGGTTATATAACAACTTTGTTGGCTTCCTGACCATTCTCGGCTCAACACTGCCATCTATCGGAGCGATCATTTTGGCAGATTACTTCATTGTCAATCGCGGAGAATATAAGAAGTTTGCAGACATGAAATTTAAAGCAGTCAATTGGGTGGCTATTCTTGCATGGGTGGCCGGTGTTGCGATCGCGAATCTGGTGCCGGGAATTCCGCCGGTTAACGCGCTGCTAGGTTCAGCCATCACGTTTGTACTGGTTTCAAAAGTGGCTGCCGGGTTACAGGTTAAGAATACAGTCAGAGAAGGTGAGCTAAGAAGTGATTATTAAAAACGCAAAGCTTAGAGGCAAAGAAGGCTTATGGAATATAGCAACACAGGATGGGAAAATTCATGATATTTCACAAGGCGAAGTGGATACAGCGGGGCAGGAGATTCTAGATGCAGAAGGATCCCTTGTCTCAGCCCCTTTTATCGAGCCGCATATCCATCTGGACACCACCCTTACTGCGGGAGAGCCGGAGTGGAATCAGAGCGGGACTTTATTCGAAGGCATCCAAAGATGGGCGCAAAGAAAAGAAA
Organism: Bacillus sp. ISL-47; assembly: GCF_018613175.1. Taxonomy (NCBI): domain Bacteria; kingdom Bacillati; phylum Bacillota; class Bacilli; order Caryophanales; family Bacillaceae; genus Bacillus; species Bacillus sp. ISL-47. The sequence continues at coordinate 23,459 of NZ_JAGGQS010000009.1, forward strand.
CACTGACACATGAAGATGTAAAAACGAGAGCGAAAACGGCTTTGAAGTGGCAAATGGCACAGGGAATCCAGCATGTCCGCACCCATGTGGATGTAACGGATCCGAGTTTAACTGCCCTTAAAGCTCTTTTAGAAGTAAAAGAAGAGATGTCCTCCTATGTAGACTTGCAGCTTGTTGCCTTTCCTCAGGAGGGGATCAATTCCTACCCAAGCGGAGCGGAGCTGCTGGAGGAATCGCTGAAAATGGGAGCTGATGTTGTGGGCGGCATCCCGCACTTTGAGTTCACAAGAGAGTACGGCGTATCCTCCATGAAAACAGCCTTTGACCTGGCTGAAAAATATGACCGCCTTGTTGACATCCATTGCGATGAAATCGATGATGAACAATCTCGCTTTGTGGAGGTTGTTGCAGCGGAAGCCTATGAACGCGGATTAGGAAATCGGGTAACAGCCAGCCATACAACGGCGATGGGTTCATACAACGATGCGTACACGTATAAATTGTTCAGACTGTTAAAGCTATCAAACATTAACTTTGTGGCCAACCCGCTCGTGAACATCCACCTGCAGGGTCGCTTTGATACGTATCCGAAGCGCAGAGGAATCACAAGGGTGAAAGAATTGCTGGAAGCCGGGCTAAATGTAAGCTTCGGCCATGATGACATCTTTGATCCATGGTATCCGCTGGGGACGGGCAATATGCTGCAGGTCTTGCACATGGGCATCCATGTGACGCAGTTAATGGGCTATGAGCAAATCGTTAACTCATTTGATTTGATTACTGATAACAGTGCTAGGACATTAAATATTGAAGACAGCTACGGAATTGAAACCGGAAAGCCGGCTAACCTCATCGTGCTGGATGCGGAGAATGAATATGAAGCGATTAGAACGCAGGCGGCTGTACGATATTCCATTCGAAATGGCAAGGTGATTGCGGAAACAAAACCGAGTGACACGGCCATTCATCTGGGGGAAACAGCGGAAACAGTTGATTTTAGAAAATAGAGGATGGAAGGACTAGCTCTTCTGGTGAGCTAGTTTTTTATTTGGGGAAAGTTGGATTAAATCACTTCGGTAAATATTGAAAAAATTATATATTTTTTGTAAGAAATTTCTATATAATAGGTTAAGGAAAGAGCACTATATTTTTTTAGAAAAAGGGATGGAGGAGAGACATTCAATGTCCAATGATCAGGATGTTTTATTAGATAACGGAAAACAAAATGATTCAAAAATAAAAACGGAACGGAAAGAGGGAGAACCGACTCCAGCGTTCAAAGGGGCTTCCTGGGGAGCATTGCTGGTAGGTGTTACAGCTTATCTCATCGGCTTGTTTAACGCATCCATGCAATTGAACGAAAAAGGCTATTACTTTGCCGTTTTAGTGTTCGGTCTCTATGCAGCGGTTTCCTTGCAAAAAGCAGTAAGAGATAAAGAGGAAGGAATCCCGGTAACAGGCATTTATTATGGGATTAGCTGGTTTGCCCTTATTGTATCCATTTCACTGATGGCTATCGGCTTATACAACGCGGGAAGTATCATTTTAAGCGAAAAAGGATTTTACGCGATGTCATTTATTCTTAGTTTATTTGCTGCTGTAACGGTTCAGAAGAATATCCGGGATACACAGAAGGCAAAGGAAAGAGGCTGAGTTATTTTTGTTAATGTAACGCGGATAACTTTGAAGAAGTAATTTGTCCATGGAAAGACAGGTTCTTTCCTCTATTTTGACATTGCTAATAAAGTAAAAGGGTGTCCCAAAAGTATAGCTTTGGGTCACCTTTTTTCGATAGGTAATCCCTTTATAAAATTTGGCCTGTTGATTTCCGCTACAGGGACTCAGCGACGTAACGGTCCGAAGCTCCGCGGTGCATTCACAGCCATATAGTCACAACAGACGCCATCAACCATTAGGGAATTCAATCAAACGTTTGATTGATTAGATCAATCTGGAAAGACAGCTAAATCTAGAAAAAGATGACCCAATTCTTAAAAAAGCTGTTTTTTCTATCAAAACAGGGTAACTGACAAATAAGTGTTACAAATCTTTCGCAAAATCTCATTTCTGTAAAAATATTTTAACAAATTTGTAAAAATTCTTTGCGTTAAGCAAGACTTTCTACATTCAGCCATTTTTATTTAAAAGCGTCTAAACCCTTTACAATTTCAGGGTTGGGCGCTTTTTTTAGTGCATTTAAAAAGTTGGCACGGGACTTGCATCTATAAAAAATGTACGATCGTGAAGCTTGAGGGGGTGTAGAGTAATGAATGATTTAATGAACTATTTTATAGAGAATCAGTCTTCGATATGGGCTTATAGTGCAGAGCATCTTCAGCTTGTTGGGCTTTCCGTCTTTATCGCAATCGCCATTGGCCTGCCGCTTGGCATTTATCTGACGACGAATGAGGAGCTGGCCGAGACGGTCTTGCAGGTAGCTAATGTTATTATGACCGTTCCGAGTATTGCCCTTTTTGGGATTATGATTCCGATTTTATCCATTATTAATCAGGGGATAGGATTTGTGCCGGCAGTCATCGCCCTTATTTTGTATTCGCAATTGCCGATTATCCGTAATACATATGTAGCCATCAATAACGTCGATCCCAATATTCGTGATGCCGCCATTGGACTGGGAATGAGCACGATGCAGCGCCTTCTGCGGGTTGAGATTCCCAATGCCCTTCCCATTATTATGGCAGGTGTTAGGCAGGCTGTGGTCATGAATATCGGAATCGGCGCCATTGCAGCGTTTATTGGAGCTGGCGGCCTTGGTGTCTTGATCAATCAGGGGATTTCCAGATCTAATACAACAATGGTATTGGCAGGTGCTATCGCGATTTCCATCCTCGCCATTGTGACGGATGGCTTGCTGGGGGTTCTCCAGAAACGGATGACGCCAAAAGGGTTTCAACAATAAAAAATGCTGTTCAAAAGGCTTGAAAAATAGCTTCGAGGTTTTCTCCTCCTTTTTGAACACATATTACAAGTAAGATGAGGTGAGAGCATGATTAAATTTGATGGAGTCACTAAAGTGTATGGCGAAAAGGTGAAAGCCGTTGATAATGTAAGCTTTGATGTTCCTGAAGGGAATATTGTCGTCTTTCTTGGGCCATCCGGCTGTGGAAAAACGACGACATTACGAATGGTAAACAGGCTGGAGTCCATTACAGAGGGGAAGATTTTTGTAAATGGAACAGATGTTAATTCCCTGAATCAAATTGAGCTTAGACGGAATGTCGGCTATGTTATCCAGCATAATGGCCTGTTTCCCAATATGACGATTGAAGACAATGTGATGGCAGTCCCGAATTTGTTAGGCTGGGACCGCAAGAAAAAAGCGGATCGGTACAACTATTTAATGGACCTTGTAGGCTTAAATCCTGATGAGTACCGCAAGAGATACCCGCACGAGCTCTCAGGAGGGCAGCAGCAAAGGGTGGGGATTGCCCGTGCCATGGCCGCAGACCCGCCTGTCATGTTAATGGACGAACCATTTGGAGCCTTGGATCCGGTGATTCGCTCCCGCATTCAAAATGAATTTTTGCAAATTCAGCAGGAAGTGAAAAAGACGATTCTGTTTGTCAGCCATGATATTGATGAAGCGATTAAAATGGGCGATGGCATTGCCATTTTCAAGGGTGGACAGCTGATGCAGTATGATTCTCCAAGCGAGCTGTTAGCGCGTCCGAAGAATGAATTTGTCCGTGAATTTGTCGGACAGGATCGAGCGCTTAAAAGCTTAAGTCTTCATACCGTTAAGGATTTGGTTTCAGAGCGGATGCTGAGAAAAGTGGACGGACTGCAGAAGCATAATAAAAAGACGATTACGGTCGAAACGAATTTGCGGGATGCCTTATCCATTCTCCTGAATCAGGAAGCCGATCAATTGGTTGTGCAGGCAAACGACAAGCTGGTCGGAGCGATGCAGATTGATGATGTAGAGGCATACTTGCATCACCATATTAAATAGGGGAGAGATAGCATGAACAATAAACGCTTAGTTTCTTTTATCATCAAGCTCGCTCTCTTTACGATGGTTATGAGCTTTTTTGCCTGGTCCTTTAAATCAGGTTATTACCAGCTTATCTTAGATGATTCAGAGGGATTTATTTTTCTATTAAAACAGCATATCAATATGGTGGCTTTGTCTTCATTCCTGGCCATTGTGCTGGCGATTCCGATGGGCATATTGGTCACAAGACCGAAATTTCAAAAGCTTCAATGGCTATTTATGAATACAGCAAACCTCGGACAGACCATCCCCAGCCTGGCTATTCTGGCACTGGCGATGACCTGGATGGGAATTGGCTTTAAGCCTGCAGTTTTTGCGCTGTTTCTCTATTCTTTATTGCCAATCTTAAGAAATACGGTGGCTGGGATTAAGTCGATTGATCCCGATCTGCTGGATGCTGCGAAAGGAATTGGCTATACACCAGCACAAATACTTTTAAAAATTGAATTGCCAAACGCTGCTTATCCTATTATGGCAGGCATCCGAACAGCGGTTGTTATTAATATCGGAACGGCTGCTTTAGCTTATTTAGTAGGAGGCGGCGGATTGGGTGACTGGATTTTCACTGGAATCATGATGAGGGACAACTCTTATCTGTTATCCGGTGCCATCCCGGTTACACTGCTTGCTCTTTTTGCCGATCAGCTGATAAGAGTAGCTGAGAAACTGATTGTTTCCAAAGGATTGAGGCAATCCGTAACAGTCTCAGATTAAGAATACATTAGGGGGATAACCAAAATGAAAAAGATATTATCATTTGCCGTAATCGTAACGTTATTGCTGTCGCTGCTAGCCGCATGCAGCAGCGAATCAGATTCATCTGCTTCTGCTACTGACAAAAAGCTTGTTGTAGGAGCAAAAAACTTCACGGAACAATTTGTTCTTTCTAAAATCCTTGCAATTTACTTAAAGGAAAATGGTTACGAAATCGAAGAGAAAAGCAATATGGCTAGCCAGGTTGTCCGCCAGGCTTTGGAAAATAAACAGGTAGACCTTTATTGGGAATATACTGGAACTAGTCTTGTAACCTATAACAAGCTTGATCCGATTTCAGATTCAGTGAAAGCCTATGAAAAGGTAAAAGAAGTTGACAAGGAAAACGGGATTGTGTGGCTTGACCCATCTTCAGTCAATAACACGTACACGCTAATGATGAAGGAAGGCAAAGCAAGTGAGCTTGGAATTCAGTCGATCAGTGATTTGGCCGATTATTTAAATGCTGGCAAGAATTTATCACTAGGTACAGATGCTGAATTCGCGACTAGACCGGATGGAGTTAAAGGCGTGGAAAAGGCATATGGATTTAAATTTGGTTCTTCCAATCTGAAGAAGATGGACGTTGGTCTTTTCTATCAGGCACTAAGGGATGGGCAGGTGGATGTGGCAACAGGCTTTGCTACTGACAGCCGCATCAAAGCGTTTAAGCTCGTAAACCTTGAGGATGACAAGCAATTTTTCCCTGCCTATAATGCTGCAATCACCATTCATGAGGAAACGTTTGAAAAATATCCTGAATTGGAAGAGCTGCTGAAGCCATTAGCGGAAAAACTGGACACTGAAACAATGACAGACTTAAACTATCAAGTTGATATTGAGGAAAAAAGCGAAACAGAAGTTGCGAGAGCATGGCTTACTGAGAATGGCTTAATTGAAGAATAAGACAGCAGGGAGGAAACTGAAAAGGTTTCCTCCTTTTTAATAGATGCTACTAAGTTCTTCCTTTATATTGGATGGCCCCCCATGAGCCAAGGTGTATGGTATAAAGGTAATAGAAAATTCCTTCCTTTTAGAAAGGGGAAATCGATGAAACGGCTTTTTCCATCACGACTAACCAAGAGATTCCTATATTTAACGACAGTCATTATTTTTATTCCTATCCTGATCATCTTTATTTTTGCCGTTACTTCTTCAAGAGACATTATTAAAGAACAGACAGAGACTCAGGCTATACAGGTTACGAAAGTCATGTCAGACAAGACAAGTAATTTATTTAATTTTAAAATCCAGCTGCTGGAGAATATCGCTGATAATGAACGGCAATATGGAGAAGAAGGGACCTTGGAAGAGTTTCTGACCAAATTGGCGGTGAACGACCCCTTTTTTAAAAGAATCCACATGATTAATGAGAGCGGAAGAATTGAATATAATGCTCCTTTCCAGGAAGCGGATGCCAAGCTTAGCGCTGCCGAGGAAGATTTATATGAGGAGCTTACATGGCGGCGCAGCTCATTTGTAGCGGATTCAATGGAAGAAATGAACGGAGAGCCAACTTTATTAATTCTTGTTCCTTTTCAATCAGATGAAGCTGGAGAAGTGAAAGGAGGATTGATTGCGTACGTCAGCCTTGTTTACCTGCAAAAGTATTTTACACAAAATGTAATTGGTGATTCTGGCCATAGTTTTCTTTTTAGCCAGGATGGGAAGGTCTTGTTTGATACGAATGATTTCAGCAAATCGGGCAGTCTCCTTGAGGACTATTCGTTTTCGCGGGAAGCCGTTTTGGACCGGACAGGGGTGTACAGGGGAGAGCTTTGGGGTGAAGAATCTTTAGTGGCCTATAATCCCATAGACCGCCTGCCTTTTTACACAGCTACTTCCATTCCGCTGGAAGAGGCAGATGCCGTTATTTCTTCTTTGAAAAATATATTATTGCAGGGATTCATCCTGATTTTCTTAGCGGCGCTGACACTGCTTGTTTTTGGTATACGCTGGATCATAAAGCCGATTAAAACTCTGACAAATGAGGCGGCCAGCTATGCCCGGGGCGGAGAGTGGTTTGCGCCAGTTTTGGAGAAAGAAGATGAAATTAAGACATTGTCCAGTACGATGAAATATATGGCGGAAAGTCTGAAATCCCACGAGCGCCATTTGCAGCTGATATTGGAGTCGTTTCCTTTTGGTGTCATTGCCATTAATCCTGAAGGGTTCATTACCTCCATGAATACAACGGCAAAAGACCTGCTTAACGTCACCAATAAAGATTTAACCGGAAAATCAATCTCGGTCCTGCCGCAGTTTTTCAGAGATCATTTTGAACAGTGCAAGCATGTTTCCAAAAAATTCGATGGTCTTGAAGATGATTTTACGTTTGAAAATGAATTTGGCAAAAAGATTATCAAGCAGTCAAGCTCGCCTTTACTGGATGAAAAACATGAAGTGATTGGTGTGCTCACAACCTTTTGGGATGTGACAAAAATCAGGCAGCTTGAAAAGCATATTCAGCGCTCAGAGCAGCTCGTTGCTATCGGCCAAATGACGGCCGGGCTTGCCCACGAAGTGAAAAATCCGCTCGGAACAGTCCAGCTAGCCAGTGATTTAATCGCGAGCGAAATAAAGGATCTGGCTGTTTCAGCAGAGGATGGGGATGCTTCCGTTGAGATTATCTCTGAAGCAGCGAAAGATATCCAGGACGAAATTCAGCGTCTGGACCTCCTTGTTAGGAGATTTCTGCAATTTAGCCGTGAAAATAAGAAGGATGAATCCGTATTTAACATCAAAACATTAGCCGCTGAAACGCTACAGCTTTTATCCCATCAGTTCAGGAAAAAGCAAATCAATGCCACCATGGAAGCTGAAGGGGAAGCGTATTTCGTTAAAGGCGACAGAAATCAGATGATTCAAGCTTTCATCAATATTTTTATTAATAGTATAGAAGCGGTCTCCCAGCATGGGCAGGTTTCCGTCGCGATGAGAGAAACGAATCATGGTACGATTGAAATAGAAATGAAGGATGATGGGATCGGAATTCCCCAGCAAAAGATCAAGCGCATCTTTAATCCGTTTTTTTCGACCAAACAAGAAGGCACCGGACTGGGATTATGGATTACCCATGATATCATCTCATCCCATAATGGCCATATCGAAGTTGAAAGTGAGATGGGTGAAGGGACAACCTTCCTGATTTCTTTGAAAAAGCATGAGAAAGGCGATTCACGATGAAAAAGACGATTTTGTTAGTTGAAGACAATGAGAAATTCCGCCGTCTGACAAAGCTGACCCTAAAAAAGGAAGGCTACGATGTCATCGAAGCGGAGACCGGGAAATTGGCTGAAGAGCTGATGGAGAGCGAAAGTGTTGATCTTGTTCTGCTGGATTTTCTTCTGCCCGACACGACGGGATTAAAACTCCTCGAAAAATGGGCGCCAAACTACCCTGATACCGCATTTGTCGCCTGTACAGCCTACGGGGATATCGAGGATGCAGTTAAAGCCATGAAGATGGGAGCTTATGACTACTTAACAAAACCCATTAAGGCGGACGAATTAAAGGTCGTTATCGAACGAGCCTTTGAAATGAAAAATTTAAAAAAAGAAAATAAAGAGCTGAAACAGGCTGTTCAGCAAAAATATAATCTCCATGGAATGATTGGGAAAAGTCCTAAAATGCAAGAGGTCTACTCTCTGATTGAACGCGTCGCATCCCAGGACATCACTATTTTACTGGAGGGAGAGAGCGGGACTGGGAAATCGAGATGTGCCCATGCTGTCCATCTGGATAGCACACGCAGGGAAGGACCGTTCATCAAGGTAAATTGTGCGGCCATTCCCTCTAACCTTCTCGAAAGCGAATTATTTGGCTATGAAAAAGGAGCCTTTACCGGAGCGGTCCGATCGCAGGAAGGGAAATGTGCAGCTGCGGATAAAGGGACTTTATTTCTGGATGAGATTGGCGAGATATCGCTTGATGTGCAGGCGAAGCTTCTGCAGTTCGCACAGGATAAAACCTTTACACCACTTGGAACATCCAAGGAGGAATTATCGGATGTCCGCATCATTGCGGCAACGAATCGAAATTTATGGGAAATGGTCCAAAACGGGGAATTCCGTGAGGACCTGTATTACCGGTTAAATATAATCGGGATCACACTGCCGCCGCTGCGCGAACGCACAGAGGACATCCCGCTGCTGATTGAGCAGTTTTTGGCAGAGTTTGAAGAAGAGCATAACCAGAATTATTCACTGTCAAAAGACCTGTTAACAAAATTAACCCAATATCCATGGCCCGGCAACATCCGGGAGCTTCAAAATGCCTTGTCAAGGGCAGCTGTCCTCTCACCAGCCGGTCAATTGCGGCTGGAGGATTTTCCGCTGGAGGTTGTAAACTATTTCTCCGGAGAGGAAGCAGATGGAACGCCAGCTGCGCCGCTGGAGCTTGACGAGGACTTCTCTTTAACAGAACATCTGGAACAGGTTGAAAAGGAAGTTATCGAAACCGCCCTCGATAGCGAAAACGGCAACCAGTCACGTGCCGCAGAAGTACTTGGCATTACCAGGCAAGGACTATTGTATAAGATTAGAAAGTATAAGATTGGAAGGGGCAGGAATTAGCGTTTTGTACTGCCGATTTTTCCAAAATAAAAGCCCTGTTCCTAAAAGTGGAATAGGGCTTGCTGTTTTTTACATATTCATGGGTGTCCCAGTATTGTTCTTATTTTGCCATTTTGCTAAAACAAAAACGGCTAAAACCATGATTCCAATTGCAACTGCAAGCGAGAGGGTATTCGCAACTAGCCCAGCGACAAGATAAGCAGCAAGGGCAGCAGATCCATTCAAAATCGCGTAAGGAAGCTGTGTTTTTACGTGGTCCATGTGATCGCTTCCTGCTCCGGTAGAGGATAAAATCGTTGTATCCGAGATAGGTGAGCAGTGGTCACCGAATAATCCCCCTGATAAAACAGCTCCAATACAGACATAGATGGATGCATCCAGATGGAACGCCATTGGGATGGCCAAAGGCATCATGATTGCGAATGTGCCCCATGAGCTTCCGGTCGCAAACGACATGCATGCGCCTGCAAGGAATAAGATCGCAGGAACGATAAAGGCAGGGACATTTCCATCCATGATTTCAACCATATAATTGGCGGTGCCCAGATTCTTCATGACTGTGCCAAGAGACCAGGCCAGGACCAGTGTAGCTGCCACATACATCATTTTTTGCATGCCTGATACATAAATATCAAATGCTTCTCCAAACTTTTTAACCTTGTAAAATACCATCATGACAATTAATAGAATGCCAGCAAATAAATAGGCGGTTGTAAGAGCTACCCGGAAGGCACTGCCTTCAATCTTTTGGAACGGGAATCCTAGCGGGATCAGCATTCCGAATAAGGTTACAAGCAGGACAAGCAACGGCAGCCAGATGAGGATCGGCTTGCTTTTTGTTTCTTTTAACTCGTTAAAACTGTCCGGTTTTCTCATCGGCTTGGAATCAGGCCAATACAGTGCACCCGTTTCCTTTACCCGCTTTTCGGCTTTCGCCATGGCACCAAACTCCAGCTTTGTAAATGCTACAAGCGGCACCATCAGAACTGTTAGGATTGGATAAAATTGATAAGGGATTGCCTGGATAAATGCGTCCCAATCTGATTCAGCAATGCTCAGTCCTTCAAACTCTTTTTGAATGAGTCCCATGATGTATACGCCCCAGCCGATGAAGGGAATAAGGACGGCAACGGGTGAAGCCGTTGAATCGATGATCCAGGCTAATTTTTCCCTGGAGATCTTTGCTTTATCAAATACCTTTTCAAAAATAGGCCCAATCAAAAGCGGGGTGCCGAGATCCGAGAAAAAGATGACGATCCCGCCAAACCAGGCAGCCAATTGCGTTTTGGCTTTTGTGTTTAAATACTTAATAACTTTTTCCGCAAATGCGGCAGCTCCTCCAGACTTTTCCATCAGCGCGACAAACCCGCCGATAAAAACCAGCAATACCAGCACACCAGCGTTATAGCTGTCTGTCAGCTGAACAAACAAATAATCGCCAATCATCGTCTTGGTCGCTGTGAGCGGCAGACCCTTTGCCAAAATTAAGACACCTGAAAATGAACCTAAAAATAATGAAATAATAACGTTTTTCGTTACGATTGCCGCTATAATTGCCAGCAAGGGCGGAATGATAGATAACCAGCCTAAGTGTTCCATGAATATGTCCTCCTAGTAGTATTTGGAAAATAAACTATGAGTAATTATGCAATAAATATATTATTTATGCAATATAATTTTTTTTGTTTTTTGAAAGGGAGAAAAGAACTGGAAGTATGACATGATTGCAAGCAGGGGATTCAATCAAACGTTTGATAGAAAACGCCAATCAGGATGAGGACATTGACGGGCTTGCTTGGCAAATTGTGAACTTTAAGAATAATACTGTGAAACTCACAAATAAACAGCAGGAATTTGCGAATAAATTATGAAAACTCGCGAATAAATCACTATAACTTACGAATAAACATTGGAATTTTGCGAATAAATGTTTTTGGAAAGGCTAGTCCAGCAAATAGACTTAGAAAACCTGCAAATAGAAGCTTGTATCTGCAAATAGTCATCAAGGAATTGCAAATAGAGCAAAAAATAACTTTAACTAGATAGTAAAATGTATTGTCGATCCGTTATTTAAGGTATTACTCGCTCAGAAGCTCTCAGAAGCAGTACTCGAAAAAGCTCCTTTTGCCTAAATAATCCCCTATAATAGATATAACTAGTATGACAGAAAGGAGCAAGGCCATGACCATCATGCAAGAAAAAATCTCAAGCCTCTTGGAAATAAATCGCAGCCTAACTCAGTCCCTCGATTTGGAGGAAATATTAAAGAAGCTGGTGGAAGCCGCCTTTGATCTGGTTGAAAATGCTGATACGACGATTCTTTATAAGTTAAAAGATGATGGCCTGCTTCATTTTTCCCAAGGCGTCGGGGTCGATGCCGGATTTATGAGCCAGGTGAAATTCGAGCCTGGAGAATCTTTGACTGGGCTGGTTTTTCTTACAAAAAAGGGCGTCATTGCTTCCGGGCATGAGTTCAGGGAGCATATGAGCCGCATGTCTGAAACGAATTATGTCCACTTCTTTAACGGGGTTTTCCGGCGGGAGGTTAAAAGCGGAATCCTTGTCCCCTTGGTATATAAAGAAGAGTGTATTGGCGTGCTTGTGGTGGATAATTTTGATAAAGATGTTCAGTTTACAGAAGATGAATTTCACATATTGGAGGTTGTGGCAGACCAGGCAGCGATTGCGATTATGAACTCAAAGCTTTACGAAGAAGTTAAGCGGAAAAATAATGAACTGAGCCATTCCCTGGATATTCACCGCAGGTTCACCAAAATTTTGCTGGAGGGAAGAGGGGTTTCTTATATTCTTGAAACCATCAGCCATATCCTTGGGACACCTGTCACCTATGCGGAAATAGCTGATGAGAAATCTAGTTCTTTTCCGATTATTAGCTCCAACGAACTTTTCGGGTATTTTCTTTTGAAAATGCCAATTGAAAGCTTAACAAGCATCCAAAGGGCCGCTCTTGAGCATGCTGCTACTGCTTTATCTCTGGAATTTGTCAAACAAAATACGCTATTTGAAAAAGAAATGCACTTAAGAGAAGAGGCGTTTCATGATATTATCAACGATACCCGCCTGAATCAGAGAGTTTTGGAAAAATACCAATTGAATGAAAAAAGCAGAGTTTCCTGCATGATCATTGATTGCAAAGCCGGTTTTCTTTGGGATGCAAGAGCCATTCTCCAAAAAGAAAAGCTTATCAAATCGTTAGAGCAAGTTCTCATGAAATATTCTGAAACCAGCATTGTATTCACTAAATCAGACCAAATTGTTGCCCTGCTGGTGAACGGGTGGAAAAATTACGATCATCACCTGGCTGAAGAAATACAGAAATTTATGACGACAAACAAACAAGCTGTAATAGGCTTAGGCAGAGAAGTTGCTTTAACAGAAATAGCTGATTCCTACCAGGAAGCAACCGAAGCGGTTTCCTACTGTAAAAACCATAAACACAAGACCTTTGTTACCTATTCAGAGCTTGGGGCAGAAAGGCTTTGGCTCAATATGGACCGAAGTTTGCTGAAAAAATTCGTGTCCGATAAGATGGGCTCTCTTTTACAAATGGAGCCAGAATATCTGCAAACGATGCAAGCCTTCCTTGCCAATAACAAAAGCCATAAAAAAACGGCAGAAGAAATGCATATTCATCCCAACACGCTTACCTACCGCCTAAAAAAAATAGAGAATCAATTAGATATGGACTTTAATAAAAAAGACGATTGGATCGCAATTGTGCTTGCCTTTCAAATTTTCGATTATTTAACCCCTTAATTGGTGCTTGTCACAATGAAAAACAGGATTATTTGGTTATTGGCACATGTACATAGAATTTTCTAAATATTATAATTAGTTTTAAATGATAGGGATAAGGAGAGGTTTGATGAGTACAGAGGTTAATAGCCAAAGCATTACAGTTGGAAATGATGGGATTAAAACCTATTACAATTATATTGGCGGAGAATGGGTACCATCTGTAACGGGGGAAACGTATCCAAGCATAAACCCTGCAAATACGGATGAGGTATTGGGTTACTTTCAGAAATCAAATGAGGTTGATGTGCAAAAAGCGATCGAAAGCGCAAAGAGGGCTTTCCCTAAATGGAAGCAAACATCTCCAATCAGCCGCGGAGACATCCTCTTTAACCTGATCTTTTTAATTCAGCAGGAAAAAGAAGCGCTGGCAGAAATCATCACGAAGGAAGTCGGTAAAACAATTGAGGCTGCCCGCAAAGAAGTGGATGCAACGGTTCAGGCTTTGAAACATTTTAGCGGTGAAGCCAATCGTTTATCAGGTGAAACAGTTCCAGCTATTGATCCGAATTCCTTTGCCTGCACGATCCAGGAGCCGCTTGGGGTTGTTGCAGTTGTAACTCCATTTAATTTTCCGCTGGGGATTGCCATTTATAAAATTGCCCCCTCCATGCTGGCGGGAAATACGATTATTTATAAAGCAGCAAGTGATACGTCTCTTATTTCTGTAAAAGTCGCAGAGCTATTTGAAAAAGCAGGAATGCCAAAGGGTGTGCTTAATATGATCACGGGGCCAGGTTCTGTCGTGGGAGAAGAGCTTGGAACCAATCCGGAGATCAAAGCCGTTTCCTTTACAGGTTCCTCTGAAGTGGGCATTCATCTTGGCAAGCTCGTTACAGCACATGGCGGAAAAATGCAGGCAGAAATGGGAGGAAAGAATGCGACGATTATTTTGGAGGATGCGAATCTGGAGGAGGCCGTACAGAGCGTAGTCATCAGCGGTTTTTACAACAACGGACAAAGCTGTACAGGAACGAGCCGCGTAATTGTTCCTCGATCTATTTCGCAAAGTGTAATCGAATTATTAGTTGAAAAAGCGAAACAGATTAAGGTCGGAAATGGTATTCGCGAAGGATATGATAATGGTGCTGTAGCCAATAAGCATCAATTAAATACTTATCTTCATTATGTGAATAGCGCCATCTATGAAGGAGCTGTCCTCGAATACGGCGGCAAGCAGCTGACTGATGGGGATCAAGCAAATGGCTATTTTGTTGCCCCAACTGTTTTTAGCAAAGTAATAAAGGATTTTACCATCGCAAAAGAAGAAATTTTTGGACCAGTGGTTGCGGTGATGGAAGTAGATTCTTATGAAGAGGCGATCGAGCTGGCAAATGATACGGACTTTGGGTTATCATCTGCTATTTTTACAAATGACCTTCAAAAAGCCTTTGATTTTGTCCGGAAAATTGAAACAGGTGTCACGCATGTGAATATCCCTTCCAATCATTATGAAAATCAGCTTCCTTTCGGCGGCAAAAAGACATCAAGTATTGGGCCGCGTGAACAGGGAAGCACGGCATTGGACTTCTGGCTGGATACGAAAACGGTCTATATTAAACCTTAAAACAAGAGGAGGGAGAGGATGAAACATATAGGTGTGATTGGCTGCGGAGCCATGGGCAAGGGGATTGTTAAAAATTTACTCAAGAACGGATATAAAGTGTATGCTTATGATCCCAGTGCAGATGCGTTGGCGAAATGCGAGGAGCTTGGGGCGATTCCCCAGCCTTCGCCATTTGAGTTGGGAAGGCAAGCGGACTTAGTAATTTCTTCATTGCCTGGACCAGGTATTGTCAGGGATGTTATGATGGGTGAAAGCGGAGTCTTTGCTGCTTTAAAGCCTCGCAGTTTTGTCCTGGATATGAGTACCATTGATCCTGCTACAGCCCAGGAATTATACAGTGCTGCTAAGGAGAGGGAAGTCCATTTTTATGACTGTCCGTTAAGCGGAGGACCTAAGGGTGCTGATGCCGGTACGTTGACCATAATGGTTGGGGGAGACGATAGATATATTGCAGAGATTCGGCCGGTCCTGGAGAGCGTTGGAAAGGATATTTTTCTGCTTGGCTCTTCAGGATCAGGACAAGTGGCGAAGCTGTGCCATAATATGCTAGTTGCTTTGATTACTGCAGGCCTGGGGGAGGCCTTTGCAGTGGGGGAAAAAGCAGGTGTCAGCCGGACTCAGCTGGCGGAAGTCATTCAAAGCGGCTCGGCCCATAATCGGGTGATGTCGGTGTTCGGTGAGAATATCCTTAATGGTACATACGAGAATGTGCTTTTCAGCCTTGAGCACATGAATAAGGATATCCATTTATATAAAGAGACAGCCGAACATTACAGCGCGGATTCTCCATTGGGGCAAATGGTTTGCAGCCTCTATAAGAAGGCGATGGAGCAAGGGAAAGCCCAGCTCGATTCATCGGCAATCTGCGAGGGGATCTAGTAATCTTTTAATCTAGGGGGGAAATTATGAAAAATGAAAAGACAGAAATTTTAAAAGATTGGCGCTTGCACCTTATTGCTTTTATTCTTGTAGGAATTACGGAAGCAATTGGGCAATTCAGCTTTAAAGTCGGCAGCGGTGTCGTGCTGCTGCTGCCTATGCTTTATGCCTTTTTCTTAGGTTTGGGTTTATATTTTACTCCGCTTATTAAAGAAAAGCAGGCAAAAAATGCAGAACCTTTAATCATTCTGGGAGTTACCCTTTTAATTGCCAAGATTGGGGTTACCATCGGCCCGCAGATCGAGGCATTGATCGCAGCAGGACCCGCTTTATTGCTTCAGGAGCTTGGTAACCTTGGTACTATTTTCTTTGCGCTTCCTATTGCTATTCTGCTAGGGTTCAAAAGGGAAAGTATCGGCATGACCCACTCAGTCGCCCGGGAGCCGAATGTTGGTTTGATCATGAATAAATTTGGCTTTGATTCGCCTGAAGGAAGAGGCGTAATGGCCATTTATATCTTTGGAACTGTTTTTGGAGCGGTTTTCCTTGGGTTAATCTCAGGATTCTTAGCTACTATTACGCCATTACATCCACTTTCTTTTGCGATGGCTTCAGGAGTTGGAAGCGGAAGTATGATGGCTGCTGCGAGCGGTTCGCTGATCGGGGCGTTTCCTGAGCTTGAAAGCCAGATTGTTGCCTTTGCTGGCGCAAGTAACTTGATTTCTCTCTCCACCGGCCTTTATGTAAGTATCTTTATTGGTCTCCCGTTAACGGAAAAATTATATTCCATCATGATGAGGCGCAAAGAGAAAAAGGCAGCGGGTGCTGGCAAAGGGGGAGACATGAATGTTTAAAAATGTCATTGAGTGGTTTTTGATTTTAACAGTGTTCGGGCTGTCCGCGATTGTCGGTAACTGGGTTGGATATGATGTGCTCCCAACTGCTGCGATTCCAGGCATGCTTGTTTTAATCCTGATCAGCGTATTGGGTCTTGTACTCGAAAAAGTTGTTCCTGGCAATATTCCAAGTGTCGGATATATTGGTATCATTGGTATTATTATTTCAATTCCGGGATTTCCAGGTTCAGAATACGTGGTTAGATGGACAAGTGAAATCAATATATTAGCTTTGGCTACGCCAATCCTTGCCTATGCAGGGATCTCAATCGGAAAGAACTGGGCTGACTTTTCCAAGCTGGGCTGGAGAAGCGTCATTGTCGCAATCTTTGTGTTCTTCGGAACCTTCATTGGATCTGCGGTGATAGCTGAAATTATCTTACGCATGCAGGGGATTATTTAATTTGCAGCCTGGCAGGTATTATCTGCTGGGCTTTTCTTGTTAAAAAAGCTGTTTTCGAGAAGAATTTAGCTTGGTTCAGGAGTTTTTTATAAAATAGTCTGCTTGAACGAGGGGTTCAGCGTCTTTGTTGTGCCTGTTGCGGAAGATAGCGGTCACTTTGCGATGTTTATCAGTCAGATTTGAGTTTTATCCGTCACTTTTCCGATATATCGGTCAGATTTCATTTTTATCAGTCAGTTCTCCGATATATCGGTCACTTTGCGCCATATCAACATTCTAGCATTTCACAGTGTTAATAGGATTCAAAGCAATCTAAATAAAAAGGAAAGAGTGTGAAGCAGCAATGGAAAGAAAATTATTTGAACAGCTTGTAAAAGATTATAATGATGAACTCACTCATTCAGGTGTTAACGGCGAGAGATTAGCTAAAAGACTTGATGAGCTTTCAAAAATAGGTCTTATGGAAAGCGGCGGCGTGACACGCCCCGGCTACTCAGCGGAAGAGAAACAAGCAAAGGAATTAATCATTGGCTGGATGAAAAGTGCAGGACTAAGTGTAACAACAGATGGAGCGGGAAATGTATTTGGCAGATTGGCTGGAAAATCGGAAGGGCCAGCGATTGTTTCAGGTTCCCATGTTGATAGCGTTCCGAACGGAGGGCACTTTGATGGGCCCCTCGGCGTCCTGTCTGCTTTGGAGGTAGTGGAAGCGTGGAAGGAAACAGGATACCTACCGGAAAAGCCTTATGAGGTTGTTATTTTTTCAGATGAAGAGGGTTCGAGATTCAAAAGCAGCTTAACAGGCAGCCGGGCTTTTATGGGGCAAATGAAGCCGGAGGAAATGGATAGTCTGCGGGATGAAAAAGGCAAGTCGTTTAGAGAGGTGCTATCCGAATATGGAAGCAGTGCTGAGGAATGCTTAAAGGCCGGGAACAGCAGGCGTGAAATTGAAACCTTTGTGGAAGTTCATATTGAACAGGGAAAGGTGCTGGAAAGAGAAGATCAGCCTGTTGGAGTGGTCAAAGGCATTGCAGGCCCAGCCTCGCTGGAGGTTACTTTTACGGGGGAAGCCGGACACGCAGGAAATACGCCAATGGCTGGACGCAAAGATCCGCTGGTGACCGCCGCATTGTTTGTAGCTGCGATCGAGAAGTTTCCAAAGCAGGTCAGCGATACAGCCGTTGCCACTGTTGGAAAGCTGAACGTACATCCAAATGGCTTTAATGTCATCGCCCAGGAAGTAAAACTCATTGTGGATATCCGGGATATTTTTGAAGATACCCGTGACCGGCTGCTTGACATAATCACTAACGAAGCACGTAAAATAGCTGAAGAAAGAAATATGGAAGTACAGATGAACCTGAATGCAAAAATAATGCCGCTGCCCATTGAAGAAAAATTGCTGACAAAAATAGCAGATTCTCTAACGAAGTTCGATATAAAACCAGTTTACATCCCAAGCGGCGCCGGCCATGACACGATGATCGTCGGAACTGAAATCCCGGCCGCCATGCTGTTTGTCCGCAGCAAGGATGGCATCAGCCATAACCCGCGGGAATGGACGTCATTAAATGACTGCGTTTACGGCGTGCATGTGCTGAAGGATTTTGTTGAGGGCTTGATGGAAGATTAATGAAATTCGGGTGGTACCAGGTACCACCCGAATTTTGTCGAATAAAGATTTTCAATCAAACGTTTGATTGAAAGGTCTCATTACAAAACTCTGTTTGCCCTTGCAGTTATTATGATAGTATTCTATATAAACGAAATTAGAGTTTTGCCAAAGAAGGTGAGTTCATTTGTTAGCCATTGGTGTTGTTGGTTCGCAGCAGTTTATCGATGAGATCAACCAGTTTTATGATCATTATCCTGCATATAAATTGATTTCCTATACATACGCTACCCCGAAGGAGTTAAACGCACTGATTAAGCGGGCGGTAAAGGAATGCCATTTTTTGCTGTTTTCAGGTATCATTCCTTATCACCATGCCAAGAAGCTGTTGGATCGTTATCCGATCGGGTCCAGTTATCTTTCTTTTAACGAAAATATGGTAGCGTTATCACTGCTGTCTATTCATTACCACCATTCTTTTAAGCTTGGTGAGGTATCGATTGATTTGCCGGGGAGAAGATTTCTTGAAGGAGTCTTGAATGAAACAGGGATTACAGAGCGTGTTAGCCATGTGAAGGAGTACCCGTGGATATACGATTTTCAGGAGGAAAGGGAAATATCAATCGATGAATTCGTGGAATTTCATTCTGCCTTATACGAGCAAGGGAAAACAGCTTTTGCCCTAACGAGTATTCATGCTGTATATGATCAGCTTCAGGAGAAAGGGATTCCCTCCATGTTTATGATTCAGTCGGTTCCTACGTTAAAGGAAGGCCTGGAGAAGGCCGCGACCCTTACTGAGCTGAATCAATCCAAGAATTCGCAGGTTGCAGCCATTTGTTTTAAAAGCAATAGAATGCACCAAATTGAACAGTTTGCAAAGGCTCTGCAAGCGAAGATGACTTCAAGTGATTCAGGCTTGCAGCTGGTTCTTTCGAATCGCGGAGTGCTGCAGACGCTGATCATGAATCAAAAGCTCGATGGTTTATTAACCGGCATTCGAAACGAATTTGAAAAAACAGCGGTTGGAATTGGGTTTGGATACACGGTAAAAGAAGCGGAAACTCATGCTATTACCGCATTGAACTTTGCAGAGAAAAAACCTGATGAACATGCCGTCTATATAGTGGATGAGGAGAAAAACCTGACAGGTCCTTTATTCCGCAATGAAGAGCAATATTCTCTGAAAAATGAAGACCCGGCAGTGAAGAAGTTAAGTGCCGAGTTGAAAATGAGCAGCAAAAACATTTCCAGGTTTATTAACTTTCTGCAGGTAAATGATTTTAGGCCATTTTCAGCACAGGAGCTTGCCGATTATTTCAGCATCAGCAGAAGGTCAGCAGAAAGAATGGTTAAAAAGCTTCTGGATCAGGAATTACTGCAGGTATCAGGAGAGGAGCAGCCTTATGATCAGGGGCGTCCGCGTTCGCTCTATCAAGCAGGCACCATGTTAAAAGGGTTGAGAGAGGCTTAAAATGCCTCTTGACCGTTGCTGAATTTTCAGTATATTATAAAACATAACCAATTAACGACACCTTAACGACAACTTAAATTCTATGTAAGGACTGATTTTATGAAAATAGTAAAAGCCGAAATCTTTGGGATTCATCTGCCTCTAAAAGAGCCGTTTATTATCTCTTATGCCAGTTTCGATTATATGCCATCGGTGATCGTTCGCCTTGAAGCAGATAACGGGCTAACAGGATACGGAGAAGCGGTTCCTGATGAACATGTGACAGGGGAATCCTTTTACAGCACCATATCTTTGCTGAAGCATACCCTTTTACCTGCCATGATCGGATTTTCTCCTATCAACATGGAAGAACTTCATCATAAGATGAATGGGCTTATAAACTCCAATCCTTCTGCCAAAGCAGCGGTTGACATTGCGTGCTATGACCTTTTGGGAAAATATAAGCAAGAGCCGGTCTACAACTTGCTCGGCGGCCAATACCATGACACTCTTACCTATCCAAAGGTGCTGAGCATTGAAGAGCCAGCTTTGATGGCCAAAAAGGCTAAAGCGGCAATTGAGCAGGGCTACCAGTCCTTAAAACTGAAAGTAGGCACAAATTATCTGGAAGACTGCAAACGGATTGCGCATGTCCGTGAGCAGGTGGGCATGGAAGTTCCCATTAGGGTGGATGTTAACCAGGGCTGGAGAAATGTCTCTACAGCATTGCAGGCAATAAAACTGCTGGAGAATCTCAATATCTCCTGGCTTGAACAGCCGATTAGGATGGGGGATATTCACGGCCTCGGCGAAATCAGGCAAAAAACGAGCACGCCTTTGATGGCTGATGAAAGCATTCATTCCGGGGAGGATTTAGTGGAGATTATCCGGAATGGGGCTGCAGATAAAATTAACATTAAGCTCATGAAATCCGGAGGTATTTATCCGGCTGTCCATATGGCCAAAGCAGCTGAATACGCTGGAATCGAATGCCAGATTGGTTCGATGGTAGAGTCTTCAATCGGTTCTGCGGCAGGCTATCATGTGGCGATTTCGAGAAAAAATATCATCAGCACGGAGCTTACAGGACCGCTGCTATTCAGCAAAGACATTGGGGACTTGAGATATGAGATTCCATTTGTTCATTTAAGTGATCAGCCTGGACTTGGAGTTACGGTTAACGAGGATATTTTAAAAGAGCTAACCATTCAATATGATTCGATTGAAAAAGGATAAGGAGGAACCGAGATGAAAGTGGAATCGCCCCACCAGGAGGTTGTGGCTGAAAAGAAACGAAAAATTCCTCATACGTATGCCATCATTTTCGCCATTATAGTTTTAGCTGCCATTGCTACCTATATTTTACCTGCAGGTCAATTTGAAAGAATGGAGCAGGATGGAAGAACCATTGTGGTTCAAGACAGCTACCAGGTCGTTGAATCGAATCCGATTAGTTTCTTTGAATTGTTTAAGGCAATTCCAGAGGGGATGGCCAAAGGGTCTACCATTATTTTTTATATTTTCCTGGTAGGCGGAGCCTTTGGGATTATTCGTGAAACCGGAACAATTGAAGCCGGGATTCATAAGGCCGTAAGGAAATTGGAGAAGCGGGAAAAGCTGCTCATTCCGATCACGATGATTATTTTTTCAATTGCCGGAGCCACAACCGGAATGGCAGAAGAAAGCATTATCTTTGTGCCAATTGGGATCGCGATCGCAAGGGCGATGGGGTATGATGCCATCACCGGGACGGCCATGATCAGCATTGGAGCAGCCAGTGGTTTTATTGGCGGGATGATGAATCCGTTTACGGTTGGGGTCGCCCAGTCCATTGCAGAAGTACCGCTTTTCAGCGGAATTGGCTTCCGGTTCGCTATTTATATTTTTGTTCTTTCACTAGCCATATTTTACGTGATGAGATATGCGTCCAAAGTAAAGAAAAATCCGGAAAAAAGCGTGATGTACGATATTGAATTAAAGGAAAAAGAAAAGCGCAGGGATTCGCCTGAAGGCCAATTTCAAGAATTCTCCCTTCGCCACGCCCTTGTTCTCCTGATCATTGCAGGCGGACTAGCTTTTAATATGTACGGTGTTTTTGAATGGGGCTGGTATTTAACCGAGCTGACGGCATCTTTCATTATTATCGGTTTTGCTTCTGGTCTTGTTGGCGGCATTGGAATCAACCGTTTGTTTGACTCCTTTGTTGATGGGATGAAGCTGGTTGCATTTGGTGCACTTATCGTTGGTTTCGCCCGCGCCATTTTAGTTGTCATGGAAAATGGCGTGATAATTGATACGATGATCAATGGTCTTGCTTCCGTCATTAGTGCCCTGCCAAATACGTTAAATGTAATTGGGATGTTCTTTGTTCAGGTTGTCATCAACTTTTTCATTCCATCCGGAAGCGGGCAGGCCGCTACAACCATGCCAATCATGACCCCGCTTGCCGACCTGCTTGGGATCGAACGCCAGATCGCGGTGCTGGCCTTCCAATATGGAGATGGAATTACCAACTCCATTATTCCAACCTCTGCAGCTCTAATGGGGTATTTGGCGGTTGCCGGAATACCATATGAGCGCTGGGTGAAGTTCATCTGGAAACTCATTATGGGATGGCTGATTATAGGTTCCATAGCATTAGTTGTGGCTGTATTGGCTGGAGTACAATAGCAGATATTTTGAATGGGAAAGGGAGATGCCAAAGGGCGTCTCCTTATTTTAATCAAACGTTTGATTAAATCAGCGGGAACATTTGTGAATTCGGCAACTAGATCATGAACTTTTGGAAATAGACTGGTAAAACCCGTAAATTAAGAAAATAGCAGTAGGTCTGTCTTACATTTATCTAAATATTTTAAATTAAAATACAAAATATTTGTTACACCCATAATTAATTAGTAAACTGAGTGGCAAAGGTGGGATAATATTGCTATTAGAAAAAATGCCTAATGTGGAGCTTGTTAGCCTGGATGGAAAGCAAGTTTCCATCCAGGATTATCTCAGTAAAAACACACTTATTTTCATGTGGTCTTCCTGGTGACGATGCAGGGAACAGCTGTCAGGCTGGCAGCAATTTTATGAAGAAAATAAAGATGAGGATTTTGAGCTCTTATCTGTAGCGGTTGATATCCAGGGACCGGAAGTCGTAAAACCTTTTGCAAAGGGCAAGCCTTTTACAACCTTGATTGATACGGAAAGTAAATTGGCCAATTTGTTTGGTTTTAAAATCGTACCAAATGGCATCTTCATTGATAAGGATGGAACCATTCGCCTGCTGAAGCAGGGCTTTCAGGTGTCCAAAGAAGAACATGTTGAGGCTGTTAAAAAATTGATTCACAAAGAAGCTGAAAAAGTTGAGCTGGAAGACCAGTATTTCAATCCTTCCACAGCACCGAGTGATCTAGAGCAGCAGCTTGCACAAACCAAATACAAGCTTGGAATGGAATATGCGAAGAATGGCAACAAAGACGCTGCCTTAAAGGAACTGGATGAAGCTTTGCTTTTAGATACAGACAACTTCCTGATCCGCAAGCAGCGCTGGTATATCCGCCATCCGGAGAAATTCTCGCCGACAATCGATATAGAATGGCAGCAACAGCAATTAACACAAGAAAAAGCCAGAGAGGCCAAATTAAAAGGCGGACTGGCATGCGGTCCTGAGGGCTGCGAAATACCTGGAACATCCAAATAGGTACCAGGTACCTCCCGAATTTTGTCGAAAAGGAGTCTGCTGAAGTTTATCTTCAGCAGACTTTTTTGTTTAAAAATAACTTTGTCCCAATACGGTCATGTTGCAGCATGTGGTGCCAGTAATAGCAGGAATTTGGAAAGAAGCCTAGAATTTAAAAAGAATCAGAGATGAAATGAAAGGGGCGGCAGATTTGTATAAAACGATTATTGAACCCAGGATTTCTGAGACGGATGGGGTCGGCCATATTAATAATACGACGGTGCCTGTTTGGTTTGAGGCGGGGCGGAATAAGGTGTTTAAGCTGTTTACACCTGAGCACACCTTCGAGAACTGGAAATTAATTTTGCTGAAAATGAATGTGGAGTATTTGAGCCAAATCTATTTTGGCATGGATGTTGAGGTGAGAAACTGGGTAAAAAGAGTTGGAAATACAAGCTTTGAGCTGTATGAGGAGATTCACCAGGATGGTCATGTATGTGCAAAAGGAACCGTCATATACGTAAATTATAACTTTAAGACCCAAAGCTCTGAATCGATTCCTGAAAGTATAAGAAGTGAGCTGGAGAAGCATTTATATGATGGGGATGAAAGTTTAGGAGAGTAGAGCAGGCTTCTAAAATAGCAAAAAAGGGGTTGCAAGAACTACTCCGCTCTCTCCCGCACCAACCCCTCTTTTAATAGGTTTTCTACTGTATTTCTCCATGGTATTTTCCCAAACCTTTTTAATAGTCTAATTTTTCCGCTTGAAATTATAGCGCTTACAATGTATATTGAATACGTATTCAAAAAGTAGAAATTTCAGAAAGTTGGTGAACGATTGGAGAGAATAGCTGTGCTTGGGTGCGGCACAATGGGGCATTCGATTGCGCTTAATGCGGCTTGGGCCGGGTTGAGTGTGAAGATGCAGGGCATCAGTGACGCCGACCTGGAACAGGGCTGGACCAATATGCTGAAGAAGCTGGAGGTTATGCTCGACAACGGTATTTTATCCGATTCGGAAGCTGGCCAAATTCAAGAAAACATCAAAATGACCACTTCGGTAGAGGAAGCGGTCCAAGACACAACTTTCGTGATTGAAGCTGTGCCAGAGAATATTAAATTAAAAATAGAATTATTCAAGCGTCTTGACGCTCTTTGCACTCCGGATGTCATTCTCGCAAGCAATACGTCTGGCCTCAGTCCAACGGAGATTGCTTCAGAAACGGCACACCCGGAACGGACCGTGGTGACACACTTCTGGAATCCGGCTCATCTGATTCCTCTCGTCGAAGTCGTACGGGGTGAGAAGACGGGCGATGAAGCAGTAGAAAGGTCCTTTCAGCTTTTAAAGCAAATGAAGAAAAAGCCGATTGAAGTGAAAAAAGAGGTTCCCGGTTTCGTCGGCAATCGCCTTCAATATGCGTTATTCCGTGAAGCACAGTATCTTCTGGAGGAAGGCATCGCGAGCAAGGAAGATATTGATGATGCAGTCACTTACGGAATTGGCCGCAGGCTGCCTGTTTCCGGTCCATTGATGACAGCCGATATGGGCGGGCTGGATGTATTCTCTGCCATATCTGATTATCTGTTCCAGCATTTATCCAGTGCAGAGGAATCCTTGCCGATTTTAAAAAAGCTTGTGGCAGAACAGAGGCTCGGCGATAAAACAGGAGAAGGCTATTACAAGTGGGACGAGGCTTTTTCCAAGGAGTACAATCAGAAAAGGGAAGCTGAGCTGATCCGCTTTTTAAAGAAGGATTTAGGAATCCAATCAAACTGATGGAGGAATGGTATGAGGAACTTTCCCGATCTTGAGAATAAATCAGTGATTGTAACGGGCGGAAGCAAGGGAATCGGTAGGGATATCGCCCTTTCTTTTGCCAAAAACGGAGCGAAGGTTGTAATTGTAGGACGAAACGAAGAGGCTCTCCAGCAGACAACCGATGAGTTGAAAAAAATAAACAGCAGCAGCTATTACGTTTCCGCTGATTTGAACAATGTTTCAGAGATTAAAAGAATGACAGAAGCGGCAGTGGATTATATGGGCTCTCTCAATGTACTGGTCAATAACGCGGGAATTAACCGGGCTAAGCCTGCCATGGAAGTAACGGAAGAGGATTGGGACCTCACGCTCGATACAAACCTGAAAGCAGCCTTTTTCTGCAGCCAGAAAGCAGCCGAATACATGATTTCGAATCAATCCGGCAAGATTGTCAATATTGCTTCCCAGATGGCCTTTGTCGGCTATTACAAACGCGCCGCTTATTGTGCCAGCAAGGGAGGAATGGTTCAGCTGACAAAAGCACTTGCGGTTGAGTGGGCATCCCATGGCATTAATGTCAATGCAGTGGCTCCAACCTTCATCGAGACGGAACTGACTGCCAGGATGTTCGAGGATAAGGAATTCGAAAAAGAAGTCTACGGCAGGATTCCGCTGGGAAAGCTGGCTGAGGCTCAGGATGTTTCTGCAGCAACTCTATTCCTTTCTTCCAATCTATCAAAGTTTATTACAGGCGATACGATTAAAGTAGACGGCGGCTGGACAGCCATCTAATTTTTACTGATTTTTGCATACGTATTCAAAATATAAAACAGGAGTGATACAAAATGGCAACTTTCTTAAAACAAGGCAAGAACGATCAAGAGGTACAGGAAGCAGATGTAAAAGTAAGAGAATCGGTAAGTGCGATTCTTAAAAATATCGAAGAAAACGGAGATGCAGAGGTTCGCAAGCTTTCCGAGCAGTTTGATAAGTGGTCACCGGAACAATTCAGACTATCTGAAGAGCAAATCAAGGAAATTGTTGCATCTGTACCTGAACAGACGATCAACGATATCAAATTTGCGCAGGAACAAATCCGCAATTTCGCTGAACATCAAAAAGCAGCATTGCAGGATATTGAAGTAGAAACATTGCCTGGTGTGTTCCTTGGCCATAAAAATGTTCCGGTAAACAGTGTGGGCTGCTATATTCCTGGCGGACGCTATCCAATGGTTGCTTCCTCCCATATGAGTGTTTTGACAGCTAAAGTGGCGGGCGTTAAGCGCGTGATTGCCTGCACGCCTCCGATTAAAGGGGAAATCCCTTCTGCGACGGTTGCAGCGATGCATCTTGCAGGCGCTGACGAAATTTACCTTCTGGGTGGAATCCAGGCAATGGGTGCAATGGCAATTGGAACAGAAACAATCGAACCGGTTGATATGCTAGTTGGACCAGGAAATGCGTTTGTTGCAGAAGCAAAGCGCCAATTGTACGGAAGAGTCGGAATCGACCTGTTCGCAGGCCCAACAGAGGTTCTTGTCATTGCGGATGAAACAGCCGATGCGGAAATGATTGCAACAGATCTTTTAGGACAGGCTGAGCATGGTCCGAACTCTCCGGCATGTCTGATTACAACTTCAGAGAAATTAGCGAATGAAACCGTAACAGAAATCGAGCGCCAGCTGGAAACATTGCCAACAGCTGATGTTGCAGGTGCAGCATGGAAGGATTACGGTTCCATCATTCTTGTAGACAGCCTGGAAGAAGCAGTGGTGGAAGCGGATAAATTGGCTTATGAACACGTAGAAGTTTTAACAGAAGATCCAAACTACTTCCTTGAAAACATGACAAACTACGGTGCGCTCTTCCTTGGGCCTGAAACGAATGTAGCATATGGAGATAAAGTCATCGGCACCAACCACACGCTTCCAACGAAAAAAGCTGCCCGCTACACTGGCGGACTATGGGTTGGAAAGTTCCTGAAAACGTGCACATACCAGAGAACAACGCCTGAAGCGAGTGCCATGATCGGTGAATATGCTTCCCGTCTATGTGATCTTGAAGGCTTTAAGGGACACCAGGCACAGGCCGATCTTCGCGTGAAGCGCTACGGCAGCCTCGTAAAGTAAGCGGAATCTGTTATAATTTCTCTGTCTAGATTCAGGCAGGAGGAACATGCTTTGAAAAATAAAAAAGTGACAGCAGTGGATGTCGCTCGATTGGCTGGTGTTTCGCAATCGAGCGTATCCAGGGCTTTTAGTGAAAATTCAAGTATCTCATCGAAAAAGAAAAAGCTTATTCTGGAGGCTGCCGAACAGCTGGGCTATCAGCCGAATGCCATTGCACGCGGCCTGATCACGAACCAGTCCCGCATCATAGGCGTAGTAATGCGGAATATCCAGAACCCTTTTTATCCGGAAGTCCTTGATAAGTTTTACAGCAGGCTGGCGGAAAAAGGGTATAAGGTGATGTTTATCAACTCCCAGAATAATGAAATCCAAGAAGACGAAGTGAGCCATTTAATTGAATACAGCGTAGAGGGAGCCATCATCACGGATGCGCTTTTGACCTCTTCGACTGTACAGAAATTCACCCGCAATGGCATCTCGGTCGTCCTGTTTAACCGATATGTGAACGATTCCTTAAGCAGTGCTGTTGTATGCGATAACTTTGCTGCCGGGAAAAGGATTGGGCACTACCTACTAGAAAAAGGACATGAAAATCTCGCCTTTATCTCCGGACCGATGAATACATCAACAACAGTTGATCGGAAAAATGGCTTCCAGGAAGCCTTGGCTGAACACGGCATCTCTTCCTTTTTAATAGAAAACGGTCATTATTCCTATGAAGGAGGATTTGCAGCAGCCCAAAGACTGCTGGAACGTGATAAAAAGATAGACGCCATCTTCTGTGCAAATGATATATCGGCGTTTGGTGCGATGGATTATTTGAAAAAACAGGGAATCCGAATTCCCGAGGATATTTCAGTCATAGGCTTTGACAATGTGGCGATGGCAGATTGGTCATCCTATGAATTAACCACCTGGCATCAGCCGATTGATGAAATGGTCGATGATTCCATTCACCTGCTGCTGGAGCATATTACAGGAGATACAGAAACTCCTGAGATCCAAAGAGTAGAAGGGCATTTGGTTGAAAGAGGATCCGTAAAGGACAGAAGGTGACGGAGAGAAGGCAGGGTTTTCGGGATAGGAGGATTTTATGCTAAGTATGATTGGATTGCTTGGGGGCATTGCACTGCTAATCATTCTCACAATGAGAGGGATGAACCTGCTGCTTGCTGCCCCTCTTGCAGCATTTATTGTTGCAATATTCAGCGGATTACCGATTTTTCCTCAGCTTGCAGGTGAAGGTGAGGTCAATTTTCTAACCAACTATATGAATGGATTTGCCGGGTTTATTACGTCCTGGTACCTGATGTTCTTATTTGGTGCGATTTTCGGAAAATTAATGGAGGACAGCGGAGCAGCGGACAGCGTTTCCAAATGGATTATTGACAAAATTGGCATGAAGCGGGCAGCTTTAGCCGTGGTTATTGCCTGTGCAGTCTTAACGTATGGCGGCGTAAGTTTGTTTGTCGTTGCGTTCTCCGTTTATCCAATGGCATTGAGCCTATTTAAGGAAGCCAACCTGCCAAGAAGGTTTATACCGGCAGCTCTTGCCTTCGGTTCGACTACGTTTACGATGACATCAGCCGGTTCTCCGGAAATCCAGAACTGGATTCCGATTGAGTTCTTGGGAACCTCCCCATACGCAGCATGGGAAGTCAGCTTGATTGTCGCTGTTTTCATGATGGCGTTTGGTTATTGGTGGCTAAAGAAAATGATCAATAAGGCTATCCGCAATGGTGAAAAATTTGAGGCAAGGGAAACCGATTCTACCTTGGTCCGCGAAAACTTGCCAAGCCCGATGTTAAGCATGATTCCATTGCTGGTTGTTCTTGTGATCTCATTTATTTTCCATGATTCATTGGCACAGTCAGCCCTAATCATTGCGTTGTTAAGCGGCTGCTTTGCTACCTATTTTCTTAACCGGAAGTACTTTGCAAATGTATGGGGAGCTGTATCGGAAGGAACAATTGGTGCCTTAATCGCGATTGCCAATACATCCGCGGTTGTCGGCTTTGGCGGTGTAGCAAAAGCGACTCCTGCCTTTGCAAGTGCGGTTGATGTAATGACAGGCATTCCGGGAAGTCCATTAATCGGCGGAGCTCTTGCGGTCGCTGTCATTGCAGGACTGACTGGGTCTGCATCGGGTGGACAATCCATTGCCCTGCCGCTCCTTGCACCGCATTATCTTGATATGGGTGTTAATGCAGACGAGCTCCATCGTGTTGTGGCGATTTCATCCGGATCGATTGATTCCCTGCCGCATGGCGGATACGTTGTGACCACGATTCGTGCGATTGCCGGTGAGTCTCATAAGGATGCATACCCTGCATTTGGTGCACTGACAGTTGTTGTGCCGATCCTGGGTGTTATTTTAGCAGTTGTGTTGTTCTCGATTTTCTAAAAAGCTTTGCAGAAAGACAGAGGGGAAATGCTCTCTGTCTTTCTTTTTAGCTGTGTGAAAGCTGATTTTTTGATTTTAGCACCCTGTTGATTGGAGCGGAAGGCACGAGACTCCTGCGGGAGAAGCGAGTCAAAGGGAGACCCCGCAGGCGCGAATGCGCCGAGGAGGCTCCCGGACCGCCCGCGGAAAGCGAGTGCCTGGAGCGGAAATCAACAGGCCAAATTTATCAGAGCAACATTTCTTGTATATAGGTGAAGCTGAACAATGTTGGTTTATTTGCATTTTTCTCAGACTGACTCACAACTTACCCGTATCCTTGTCAATACCCGCCAGTTTTTACCGCTCCCAAAGAGTGTTATAATTTAGAAAATTAAGACTGACGGAGGGATCCGACATGCCTCAAGTTGTTTCTGAAAAAAATCATGATCTACATAGTGATGAACTCTTCCATGTGAAAAATTGGATGACACCCAGTCCTTATTGCATTCAGCCGGGTCAAACTTTGCAAGAAGCTTCGAAAATGATGGTGCAGCTTCGCCTGGATAGCTTGCCTGTTGTAGATGAAACCAATCGTTTGGTTGGGATGATTACTTCGAGAAAGCTGCTCAATTATTTTGCGCAGGGCAATCGGCGAGACGATCTGATTGGCAGCATTCCGAAATCGAATCTGCCTGCTGTTCGGCCGGATGATTCCATTCTGGATGTGTTATCGCTTCCGTATGATCAGCTGCCGGTTATGGGGGAGGATGGGAAGCTGCTTGG
Source organism: Bacillus sp. ISL-47 (assembly GCF_018613175.1). Lineage (NCBI taxonomy): Bacteria > Bacillati > Bacillota > Bacilli > Caryophanales > Bacillaceae > Bacillus > Bacillus sp. ISL-47. The sequence goes on from NZ_JAGGQS010000009.1 coordinate 54,154, forward strand.
CATCCTGACCACTAGGGATATTCTTGATGGCCTTTCCAAATATATTTATAGACTTAAGCAGCAGCATAATTCGGCCGGTGCTCTTGGTGCCATTTTGGAAAGTGCGTATGAGGGAATAGCGGTTGTGGATGAAAATGGCATCCTTCAGGAGTTCAATGAGGCGTACAGCCGTTTTACCGGAATCAAACGGGAGGATGCGATCGGCAGGCATGTGACTGAAGTAATTGATAACACTCATCTCCATGAGACCGTGAAAACCGGGGTTGCGGAACGCGGGGTGCTGCAAAACATTCAAGGCCATGACATGGTGGTGCACCGGATTCCAATCTGGAAGGAAGGCCGAATTGCCGGCGCCATCGGGATGCTGATTTTTGAAGGGGTAACCGAGGTTTATAAAATCTATGAAAAGCTGCAGGAAAACCAAACAGCAAACCCGGATCTGTTAACAAAGAAAAAGGAAAGCGACAGCCGGATTACCCTTGATCAAATTATTGGGACGAGCGAGGGAATCACGGAGGTTAAGCGGCTGGCACGAAAGGCGGCAAGAACCGCGGCTACTGTACTGGTCACCGGTGAAAGCGGAACGGGAAAAGAGATGTTCGCCAAAAGCATTCACCACTTAAGCCCATTCTCGACCGGGCCGTTTATTAGCGTCAACTGCGGCGCCATTCCTGAGCATTTATTCGAATCCGAGCTGTTTGGATATGAAGAAGGGGCGTTTACCGGTGCGAAAAAAGGCGGTAAGCCGGGGAAATTTGAATTGGCTGATAACGGCACGATTTTTCTGGATGAAATCGGGGAAATGCCGCTCGTCATGCAAACGAAACTGCTGCGGGTCCTTCAGGAAAAGGAAGCAGAACGGGTAGGCAGTGTAAAAAAATATCAAATCAATGTCAGAGTCATTGCGGCGACAAACCGTGACCTCAAACAAATGATCGAAGACGGGGAATTCCGGGAGGACTTATACTACCGGCTTAACATCATTCAGCTCCACATCCCGCCGCTGCGCGAACGAAAAAAGGACATCCCGGTTCTGCTGGTTCATTATTTGAGAGAAATCTGTGAACGGTACAAGACACCTGGAAAACTATTTACATCTGAGGCAGTGAACGCTTTTGTGCAGCATCCGTGGAGAGGGAATATTCGCGAGATGGTGAATACGGTTGAGCAGCTGGTGACGCTTGTGGATGGGAAGGTCATTGATTATCATCATTTGCCGGAAATGCTGAAAAGGGCAGAACCTTCTATTAAAAAAGTGAAAGAAACCCCATCAGCTGTCGGATCCATAGAAGAAGCCCGGTTTCTCGGGAACCAAAGAGAATCAGAATTAATTCTCGATGCCTTAAGAAAAGCGGGCGGGAATAAATCGAAGGCAGCGGATTTGCTGGGAATCCACCGGACGACTCTTTACCAAAAGCTGAAAAAGCACGGAATTTCGTGAATGTAGTGTAGGGGTTCCGCTACAAAAAATCTACAACTGTAGTGTAGTGACTACACTATTGAAATTCAAAAACCCTGATTTTAATAGGTTTTCAAAGTTGGCACGCTCCTTGCAAGTATAGTAGTAACAGAACAAAAGGGGTGGAATGCTCAATGGAGAAACCAGCAGTTTTCCGGGTGCCGGAAGCGATTTTTTATGGTAGAGGCTCTTTTGAAAAGGTTGGAGCTGAAGCGGCACTAAGAGGGAAAAAGGCATTAATTATCAGTGATAAAATAATGGATCAGCTTGGATATGTAAGTGAATGCAGAACTTATCTTCAAGAAGAGGGTGTTCAAAGCGAGGTTTATCTTGGGGTAGCCTCTGAACCGACAGATGAGTATGTAGCAGAAGCATTGGAGCTTTTCCAAAAAGAACAATGTGATCTGGTCATCTCAGTAGGAGGCGGCAGCTGTATCGATACAGCAAAGGCGATAGCGGTCCTTGCAACCAACGGCAGCTTTATTGGCGATTATATGGGAGGGAAGAAGCTGGCCCAGCATGCACCAGTTCCTCACATTGCGATCCCGACGACAGCAGGTACAGGCTCTGAGGCGACAGATGTAACGGTCATCACGAACTCATCCAATGATGTGAAAATGATGATCAAGCAGCCTGCTTTTATGCCAAGCGTAGCGATTGTTGATCCGCTGCTGACGGTATCTTCACCGAAGAATGTTACTTCAGCAACCGGGGTGGATGCACTAAGTCATGCGGTCGAAGCTTACCTTTCCAAAAAAGCTCATCCGATGACAGACACAATGGCGATATCGGCTATGAAGCTGATCGTGGATAATATTTTAACCGCTTACAATGAAGGAGACAATGTCGATGCCCGTGAGGCGATGAGTCTTGGATCTCTTCAAGCTGGAATGGCGTTTTCAAATGCTTCTGTATGCCTAGTGCATGGCATGAGCCGTCCAATTGGCGCTTTATTCCATGTGCCGCATGGTATCTCAAATGCGATGCTTTTGCCGGCCGTTTTAGAATTCAGCCAGGAAGCATGTGTGGATCGGCTAGCTGATATCGGCAGAATTTTTCAGCCTGACAATGAAAGCCTTTCCAACGAGGAAGCGGCTGAGATTGCCGTTCAGTCTGTTAAAGACCTGTGCCTGAAATTAAATATTCCTAACTTAAGAGGATGGGGAATTGATCAAGAAGCGTTTAAGACGGCTGTAGGAAAAATGGCAGCAGACGCAATTGACAGCGGCAGCCCGGGCAACAACCCAAGAGTGCCAACTCAAAGCGAACTGGAAGAGCTCTATCATGTTTGCTATGATTATCAATTTTCCTCTGAAACAGAGAAAGTCTAACAGGGGACGGGGGAAATAACAGATGATCGGAATGCTTGGGTTAATCGCTTCACTGCTTCTATTAATGTATCTGACTATGAAAGGCATTAATATTATTATAGCCGCCATCATTAGTGCGGTTGTGGTGGCTCTTACAGGGGGATTAAACCTTGAGACTGCCCTGACAGAGCATTATATGACAGGCTTTACAAAGTATTTTTACTCCTGGTTCCTAATCTTTTTACTGGGAGCGATTTTCGGAAAAATTATGCAGGTGACGAAAGCAGCTGATAGTATTGCGAATTGGGTGAAGGATACGCTTGGCCCATCCAGAGCCGTATTTGCTGTCGTGGCTGCAGCGGCAATTATGACATATGGAGGCGTCAGTTTGTTTGTCGTAGGCTTTGCCGTTTATCCCATTGCGGTTTCTCTATTTAGAGTGGCGAATCTGCCGCACCGTTTTATCCCGGCGGCATTAGTGTTTGGATCGATATCCTTTACGATGACAGCTCCGGGCTCACCGGAAATCCAAAACCTGATTCCGACCGAATTTTTCGGAACAAAGCCGACTGCCGGCGGAATCATCGGGGTGTTAATGGCACTCTTGATCATGGTTGTGGGCGGGATGCTGCTCAGCAGAATGGTGAAAAAAGCGGTTAAAAATGGAGAGGTATTCTCCCTGCCAAATCAGCCGCCAAGTGCAGCCAATGAATCGGCTGCAGCTCTTGAGGCAGAGCTGGCTATGCAAAGACCAGACGCTGCTCCTGCTGGGAAAGACTATCCGCATGTGATTATGGCGATATTGCCGTTAGCGGCCGTTATTGCGATCTTAAACACAGCCGCCAATTTCACTTCTTCAACTGCAGCGGCGCTGATTTCCTTGTCGAGCGGAATCATTCTGGCATGTGTATTGATGATTAAATATTTGGTTGGTTTCTGGGAAGCACTAGCAAAGGGTGCGCAGGATGCTTTAGTAGCCGCCGCGAATACCTGTGCGGTTGTAGGGTTTGGCAGTGTTGCTGCACAAGTAGCAGCATTTGGAACCTTTGTAGATGCTTTGGTCAATATCCCGGGACCTCCGCTAATGGGCTTGGCAATAGCCGTTACACTCATTTGCGGGATCACCGGATCCGCTTCAGGCGGTCTGGGAATTGCGCTTCCCATTTTGGCGCCAATGTATATGTCTCAAGGTCTGGACCCTGGTTCGATGCACCGAATCTCGGCTCTGGCTTCAGGCGGATTGGATTCACTTCCGCATAACGGATACGTCGTTACCACTATTCGGGCAATTTGCGGTGAAACCCATAAACGTTCCTACTGGCCGATTTTTATTCTAAGTGTAGCAATGCCAACGGCTGTATTAATCCTGGCCGTGATCTTATATTCCGTTTTTTAAAAATCCAGTTTTAGGTGATTTATAGATTTCTAATTTTGAAAGGGGATTTTACTTATGACAACGACAACAACAAAGGTATTAAAAAACTTTATTAACGGTGAATGGGTAGATGCAAAAACAGATAAATTTGAAGCAGTTCCAAACCCGGCAACTGGTGAAGAATTGGCACGCACACCGATTTCAACGCGTGAAGATGTAGATGCAGCCGTTCAGGCAGCAAAAGAAGCTTTTAAAACCTGGAGCAAAACGCCGGTTCCAAAGAGAGCAAGAATTCTATTTAAATATCAGCAGTTATTAGTAGATAACTGGGACGAGCTTGCGAAATTAATTACACAGGAGAACGGCAAAAACTATAAAGAAGCGTATGGCGAGGTTCAGCGCGGAATTGAATGTGTGGAATTTGCAGCAGGAGCTCCATCCCTCATGATGGGTAAGCAGCTTCCGGACATTGCGACTAATATTGAATCAGGCATGTACCGCTATCCTGTTGGCGTCATTGGCGGGATCACGCCTTTCAACTTCCCGATGATGGTTCCTTGCTGGATGTTCCCGCTTGCGATTGCGTGCGGAAACACATTTGTATTAAAGCCATCTGAAAGAACACCAATCCTGGCTAACCGCCTGGCAGAGCTTTTCACAGAAGCAGGCCTTCCAGCAGGCGTATTCAATATCGTTCACGGTGCACATGATGTTGTAAACAGCCTGATTGACCATAAAGATGTACCGGCCATTTCATTCGTTGGATCCCAGCCGGTTGCCGAGTATATCTACAAATCAGCAACAGCTAACGGCAAACGTGTTCAGGCGCTTGCTGGTGCAAAGAACCACTCCATTGTGTTACCTGATGCTGATATGGATATCGCTGTTAAGGAAATTATCGCGGCTGCTTACGGTTCAGCAGGAGAAAGATGTATGGCTTGCTCTGTAGTTGTAGCAGTAGATTCGATTGCTGATGAGCTTGTGCAAAGACTTAATGAGCAGGCAAACCAGCTGACAATCGGAAATGGATTGGACGAAGATGTATTCTTGGGGCCAGTCATCCGCCAGGAAAATAAAGAGCGCACAAGCAGCTATATTGAAATCGGTGAAAAAGAAGGAGCTTCCCTTGTACGCGATGGCCGCAAAGACGAAGCTTACCATGAAAATGGATACTTCATTGGACCAACGATCTTTGACAATGTGGACCCATCCATGAAAATCTGGAAAGAAGAAATCTTCGCACCGGTCCTTTCTGTTGTGCGCGTGAAAAACCTTGAAGAAGCAATCGAGCTTACAAACAAATCAGACTTCGGAAATGGTGCATGCCTATTCACTGACAGCGGAAGCAGCGTCCGCTACTTCAGAGAAAACATCGAAGTCGGCATGCTTGGCGTCAACATCGGCGTCCCGGCGCCAATGGCCTTCTTCCCATTCTCCGGCTGGAAAAACTCCTTCTACGGAGACCTCCATGCCAACGGAACAGATGGAGTGGAGTTTTATACAAGAAGGAAGATGCTGACTGCTCGCTGGTAATACTGTGAGTACCAGGTACCACCCGAATTTTGTCGAAAGAGAAGTGTTGACGCACTTCTCTTTTTTTGTTTAGCTCTGTTAAAGCTTATTGTTGTTTTTAGCACCCTGTTGATTNNCCCGCGGAAAGGGAGTGCCTGAAGCGGAAATCAACAGGCCATTTAACAGAGCTTTCGTTTAAGTTAGGATTATTGGCCCGATTTTTATCATGGGCAGGTGGTATATCTCATCCTTTTGTCTGATGGTTGTACTTTTGCAATGTGTGTTGCATAAATGCAATTTCCTTAAGTACGCCTGTACATTAGCATTTTAACCTATAAATAAATCCGAATATTTTAAATATATTGTATTTTTGCAACGTTGATGTATCCAAAATCCAATTATTACATGTATTTATAATTGGCACGGTACTTGCATTCATTAAGGATAGCCTAAAATTTTATATGGAGAAAGGGGATTTTTTTATGAAAGGGAAAGTTTCTGTAATGGTTGAACCGATGAAGATGGAGTTTCGCGAGTTTGATTTGCCTGAGCCGGAAAAGGGAGCGGTTCTGCTGCGTGTCACTCGTACAAATGTATGCGGATCTGAATTACATATTTGGCGCGGGGAACACCCAACAAAGAAAAAAGGCGTTTTGGGCCATGAAATGGTTGGGGTTGTCGATAAGCTTGGTGAGGGTGTGACAACAGACTATGCCGGCCGCCCGATTAAAGAGGGGGACCGTATTGCAACGGTATACTACCGGACTTGCCGCAAGTGCAGTATGTGCTTAAAAGGTCATTTGCACCTTTGTGAGAACGCTTACAGCTTCTGGAATAAAGATCCGGAGGAAGCACCGCATTTTCATGGAACATTTTCCTCCCATTATTATATTCACCCTGATATGTACTTCTATAAAGTTCCTGACAATGTGCCTGATATTGCGGCAGCCAGTGCAAACTGTGCGTTATCACAGGTATATTTTGGCCTTGATAAAGCAGGCATTACGTATGGTGACACGATTGTCATTCAAGGAGCAGGCGGCTTAGGGCTAAATGCGACTGCAGTAGCGAAGGAAAAAGGAGCTACGGTCATTATCATTGATGCAGTCGAATCCAGACTGGAAATGGCCAAGAAATTCGGTGCTGACCATACCATTAGCATTTCAGAGTACGATACAACCGAAAAACGGGCAGCAGCAGTTCGAGAGCTTACAGATGGGCTGGGCGCTGACATCGGGATCGAGTTGAGCGGTGTTCCATCTGCTTTCCTTGAAGGAATCCATCTGGTGCGAAGCGGCGGGAAGTATGTGTCGATTGGGAATGTATCCCCAGGTAAGTTCGCAGACTTTGATCCTGGCTTGCTGACGCGTAAATCGATTGAGATAAAACCAATTGTCCGTTACGACCCTTGGTACTTGGATAAGGCCCTTCAGTTCCTTTCAAAAAATATCGATAAATATCCATTTGCCAATATGATTGACGGTGATTTTGAATTTGACAACATTCAGGAAGCACTTGATAAATCTGCTTCAAGAGAAGTAACGCGTGCTTCGATCGTGCTGCCGGTTAGGGTAGCTGCGGAAAAGTAAGAGAGTAATAGAATTCTAAAGTTAAGAAAAAAGCTTATTAAAGGAGGAATTCGTATGCCAACCGATCAAACAACTGCAGAAAGAAAAGGACTTATCATAGGAGATCAGGAAATTTTCACAGATTCAGAGTTTGCCGTACTAGATAAATATACAGGTGAAGTGATTGCCAATGTAGCAAAGGCGGACAAAGAGCATGTCAATCAGGCTGTAGCCATTGCCCAAAAGACTTTTGATCAAGATCAGCTAACACCCTATCAGCGTTATGAAATATTAAAGCGTGCGGCAGAGATTTTAAAAGAGCGAAAAGAGGAAGTGGCCTTGACTTTATCAAGAGAAGTCGGGAAGACCATTACCGATGCCCGGGGAGAAGTGGACCGCGCCATCCAAACGCTCACTTTATCTTCAGAAGAAGCAAAACGGATTGACGGTGAAGTGATTCCCATTTCAGCAAGCCCGGGAGCAGAAAACCGGATGGGCTATGCGGTCCGTGCACCGCTTGGCGTAATAGGAGCCATTACTCCATTCAACTTTCCGTTCAACCTTGCTTGCCATAAAGTTGGCCCTGCCATTGCTTCCGGAAATACGGTTGTATGGAAGCCGGCTTCTGATACAGCCACTTCGGCTTATCATTTAATGAGTATTTTAAAAGAAGCTGGGCTCCCTTCCGGATACGTGAACCTCGTATGCGGCTCCGGATCAAAAGTAGGCGGGTGGCTGCTTGAGGATGAGCGAATTGCCAAATATACGTTTACCGGAAGTGCAGAGGTAGGCCGCTATATTAAAGAAAACAGCGGACTGCGCCCTGTATCGCTTGAACTTGGGAACAACTCTCCAAATATTGTTCATCATGATGCCGACCTTGATTTGGCTGCAAAAATGTGCGTGTTAAAGGGCTTCAATACTGCCGGCCAAGCGTGTATTTCCGTTCAAAGGATACTCGTTCATTCACAAGTATATGACCAATTCCTTGATAAGCTGAAAGCGGAGACAGAGCAATTAAAGGTAGGCAATCCGCTGGATGCAGAAACAAATATTGGGCCGCTGATCAGTAAAAAGGAAGCGGATCGAGTCGTGGCATGGATCCATGAAGCTGTTTCACAAGGCGCTAAAGTGATCACCGGCGGAAAACAGGACGGGGCCATTGTAACGCCTACGGTTTTAAGCGATGTAAACCACGAGATGAAAGTGGTCTGCCAGGAAATTTTCGGACCGGTTATAACGGTGATGCCTTTTGATGATATTGATGATGCCATCGAGCAGGCTAATAACTCTAACTATGGCCTCCAGTCCGGTATCTTTACCACCAATATCAACACAGCCATGAAGGCAGTCAAAAAGTTCAGAACGGGCGGAGTTATTATTAATGACGCTTCGACGTTCCGGGCGGATGCCATGCCATACGGCGGAATTAAGGATAGCGGCATCGGAAAAGAAGGGCCGCGTTATGCGATTGAAGAAATGACCTTCCTTAAGACGGTGATTATTAATTTGTAGGGTCTTTTGTAGAGCATGATTGATATTTAAACCCTGTTGATTAGAGCGGAAGGTCAACGTGGTTGCATTGTTCCCGTTCCCTTATTTTCCAGCGGAGTTCGGGCAAGGTGCTGATTCTTTTATGTCCAGCGGGAGAAGCGAGTCAAAGGGGGCCCAAAGGTGCATCATGGACCAAGAAGGCTCCTGGCCGCCCGCAGTTCGCTGAGCGCTATAGTGGAAGTCAGCAGGCTATATTAACAGAGTTTCTTATACCATTTGAGAAAACATTGTATACGAAGGAGGATAGATCATGACTCAGGCTATTATCAATGTACCTTCCATTGCCATTCAGGCCGCAAAGAGCGGGCTTACCCTTGATGAGATCATAACTAAACCAAGAAAAAGATCATTATTTGGTTCCTCTGCCAGTCAGCGGGCTGATCCGGTTTTTACCTTTTATTATCCTTATATGTTCTATGAATGGAAGGTGACCGTCCCCAGATTTGTTTTTAGGGACGGCAAAGCTCTTATTCGCATCGGTGTGAATGGGTTAACAAATGTCGCTGCCCAAACCGATATCTGGCCTGATTGCGAAACGGTTCAGGCTGAGCCGCAGAACTGTCTGACTTTTAGAGTAACGGACGAATCAGCCGATGATGAATGCAGGCTTGCACTGGAAAATTACGTGCTTAAGTTTATGAGGCCATTAAAGCCGCCCATTTATCAGTTAAGCAGGAAGGAACGGATTTATCTTCCTTATCATGTTTTCAAAGAAGAATCTTCAGGCAAAAAAACGCTGATGGTCACAGAAGCTTTAACCGGCGTAACGGCTGAAGCCAGGAAAATGAAGGAACTGAATTCATGGCTGGAGAGCATGGCAGGACGCTATAGCTGATTCTGGAAGCGTTGTCATTTTTGAATCCTTTCTGAGGAGGTGAGAAAGATGACTGTATTGCATTATGGCGCCATTTATATTTTGGGCTCCTGGGTGGTCCTCGGTTTTTTAATTTTTAAAACAGATATGTTTAAAATCGACTAATTATTGAAAGAGGGGGGTCTGTATATGTCAGTAATCGCTTGGTCCTGGACCTTAATGGTGTTCTTTATTGGACTTATGCTTTATCTGGGTTATGCAGGAATGAAGAAAACAAAAAATGCAGATGACTTTGCTACAGCACGTTCAAGCTATGGACCAATTGCTCTTGGGCTTGCCGTGTGTGCCACAACGGCATCCGGATCCACTTTCATGGGTATTCCGGGGACCGCCTATACCTCAGGTTTTCCAAGCCTATGGTATCCGATGATCTATCCGATCGGCATCTACGGCGGGATGCTTTTGACAGCAAAAATGGTCAAGCAAATGGGTGACAAATTCAGCAACCGTACCATTCCGGAAATTGTTGGAGAACGTTTTAACAGTGAATTTTTGCGTGTTGGGCTGGCACTGCTCTCTTTACTTCTTATTTTCTATATTGTTTCCCAGCTGGTCGCTGCTGCACTGATGTTCCAAACGATGATGGGCTTAAGCTATCAAGCGGGGCTTTGGCTGACAGCGATTGTTCTGGGCATTTATCTGGTTCTCGGCGGATCGCATTCTGATATTTTAACGGATGCTGTTCAAGGGTTCCTTATGTTAATTATTGCCGTTATGATCACGGTTATGTTCTTTACTGGATTTGGCGTAGAAGGCGGAGTATCTGCTGTTAATGATGCGATCACAGCCAAAAATCCGCAGGGCGGATGGGACACACTGTTTATTGAAGGGCATAACACTTATGGCAGTGCATGGCTCGTGTTCCTCATTTTAATCGCCCATATTCCTTTCGGTGTGCTGCCGCATATCGGCAACAAGTTTTTCGCACTTAAAAATGGAAAGCAAATGAGGGTATTCTTAAGCTTTTGTATCATTGGCGGTGCTCTGTTGCCGATGATGGCACTCGGCGGATTGCTGGGTGCAGCGGTAATTCCGGGTACGCTGGAAAGTGCAGACGCAGTCATACCGGCATTGTTTGTTGAAGTATTCCCGCCATTTGCTGCAGCGCTGATGGCCGTTGTCGTCTTATCGGCTATTCTTTCTACAGGTGACGGATTAGTTGTATCTTTCTCACAAATCTTCGCAAATGACCTTTACCGTAAAACGCTTGCGAAAAATAATCCGGATAAAGAAAAGGTAGAAAGAAACTCCTTAATCATTGGCAGGGTAGCGGTTGTTGCCTGTCTTGGTCTGGGAATCTTACTTGCGTATAATCCTCCTCAATCCTTGGCCATGTTCTTATGGATTGGCGTAGGCGGGATGGTTTCAGGCCTTGCAGGTCCGCTTGCGATCGGAGCTCTTTGGAAGCGCGCCAACAAACAAGGGGCTATCACATCGTTTTGTGTTGGTGTAATCAGTTATGCCGTGCTGTATATGGGATGGATTCCTGGCCTTGAAGCGATTACAAATCCTTTTGCGGCTTCCGGCTACTCCATTTTAGTTGCTTCCGCCGTGATGGTTGTGGTTACACTGTTAACAAAACCGATGTCACAAGAGTTTATTGACAATATTTACGGTACAGAAGTAGCTGTGCCTGACAGTAAGACGATTTCACAATAAACTAACAGTGGCTTTTTTCAAGGAGTGGCGTTCATTTTGAAATTTATTTTAACTATAACCATAATGCTAATGACGCTAACGGGATGTAGTTCAGTATCTTCATCTGTGTCTGACTCTTCTGAAAATAAAGGGGAGTCTGCACAGCTGCAGAATCAGGCTCAGCATGACCATACAGTTGATGAGAGTACCAAAAAGGATTACAGCAATTTCGAAACAGTAAAAGAAGAGGCGCTTAACGATGCTGAATTTGTTGACAGTCTGACAGAGGAAGAGCTTGAATTTGCTAAGAAAATTCGGCCGCTTCATTTTGATTTAAAAACGATGATTTTGCGGATGACAGGAACCGGCGTCCTGTTTTTAAGCGGCGGAACAGATGAAGAAAGCCTTGTAAAGGTAAGGGAAGAAGCCGATGAAAAGATTACTTTTATTGAGTCGGAACTAAATAAACTGGATGCTCCGCAATCGATGGAGCATATTCATTCCGCCTATTTGGAGTCTGTTCAAACTTATGAGGAATCCATCCCTTATTTCGAGCAGTATTTTGAAACCGAAGATAAAAAGTTTTTGGATGAATTTCTCAACCGCTCTAACCAGGCAAATGCCGGTATTAAAAGTGTCCTCTTTGAAATGTGGACGGATGAATTGAATGCAAATTAAAGGAGGAGTAAGGGCAGGCATGAAAAAGCTCATTATACTTTTCACTCTGATTTTTTCTTTTATCTTTTCAGGCAGTGCTTTTGCAGCGAAAAAAGGCGACTATAGCGTAAAGCTGCTTGAGTATGGAGGAATCCAGGATTATCCTAAATCAGGATTGGTTTACGGGGCGCATAATCAAGGAACTACGTATCTGCCGTTCTTTTATAATTTGATTCAGAATAAAGACCACAATATCTTATTTGACATCGGCTATCGGAATGATGAAGAAGATGGCCAAAAGGATTGGACAAAATTATTCGGCGGTTCAAACATTGAAGCTCCGGTTGAGGTTTTGAAAAAGGTTAATTTAACACCGAATGATATTGATACGGTTATCTTAAGCCATCTTCACTTTGACCATGCGGGAAATATTGATCAGTTTCCTGAAGCGCAATTTTATGTCCAAAAAGAGGAGCTGGATGGCTGGGTTTCCTCTTTATCCCTTCCGGACAAAGTGCGTGAATGGGCATGGCTGGCGACAGATATTGACCATATCAATGATCTGATGGAAGTGGCTGCCGAGAATAGGCTGACACTCATCGAAGAGGATAATGTTGAAGTGGTTAAAGGGGTAAAGGTCCATGCTGCCAAGGGCCATACATTTGGGACCCAGGCTGTGACGGTTGATACCAAAAAAGGCACATATGCCCTTGCCCAGGATGTCGTGTACACATATGAGAACGCTACGGACTATAAACCTCTGGGACTTGGACTGGATAATCTTGAACAGGTCATGTCCATTCATAAAATCAACGAATTGGTCGGAGGAAATGTAGACCGAATCATTCCGGGACATGATATTGCTGTTTTTGAAAAATACCAAACAGAGCAAATCGGCAAAAACCGCATCGTCACGATTGTTAAGTAACAAATAGACCAGAATGGCCGGATACAATTCGTATTCGGCATTTTTCTGGCTAAAAGGGAGAGAAACCTATGTCACGGATCGGCACCTATCTTATACTCGTCTTCGTCATGATGATGTGGGGATTAAATGTCGTGGCTATCAAAATATTAATTGAATACTTTCCGCCTATCCTGATGCAAAGCACCAGAATATTTCTTGGGGGGCTCCTTCTTGTTCTATTCTTTTGGTGGCGGAAAAACCTGCAAAGGATGAACAGGAAAGAGTGGCTGGTTACGATATCGGCCGGCGTATTGGGCGTCACGGGACACCACTTGTTTCTTGCCATAGGCCTGCTGGAGACAACCGCTTCCAATGCAGGCATCATCCTTGCGCTCAGTCCATTAACCACCTCGATACTCGGAATTCTCTTTCTGCACGACCAGCTGACCAAAATGAGGCTGCTTGGAATCTGCCTGGGTTTTGGCGGCGTCCTTTTTGTGGTGCTGAACGGCGGCGGACAGCTGGGCGGAATATCCCTCGGAGACTTTTTGATTTTTATGGCGATGCTTACACAGGCCTTTAGCTTTATCTTAATCAAGCGAAACTCTCAATCCGTTAATCCAAAATTTATGACAGCTGTCATGCTTACAGCGGGATCAATCGTCATGTTCCTATTTAGTTTTTTTATCGACACAGAGGGGATCTCAAGCATGGCTGTAACCGACATAAGAGTATGGATCCTCTTCCTGTTATCAGGTGTGGTGGCAACAGGAATGGGCCAGCTCCTTTACAATATCGCCATTCAAAACATCGGCCCTGGCCAGACAACAATCTTTAACAACCTTATGCCGTTCTTCACCCTGCTTGGATCGGTATTGTTTTTAAAAGAAACGATACTGCTCGAGCAAATCATCGGGTTTTTGTTTATTGTCGCTGGGGTGGTGCTGGGGACGGGGTATGTGGATGAGTATATTGTGAGTAAAAGGAAAGAAAAGGTATATAACAGTTTCAATGGATAGAAAATTTGAAGCTGGCCAGATTTAACTGTGCTATCAGAGGTTGCGGACCGGGCGATTGCTTGCGCTTTATGGTGCTTTGAAGCGGTCAGAGCGTATGACATAAAAAGTTTGGATGGCAGAAGAATTATTGGATTCAATAAATTTTATAATTAAAAGGGAACAGGCTTCACTCATAAGAGGGGAGCCTGTTTACCTGTAGAAATCGCCCCTCATGAAAGTCTCGGAATCAGCATTAACATTAGGACTGTATTATGGACCACCAATGATAACTACTTTAGATATACTTTTAATGATGGCGAGGAACGGTGGAGTAAATTTTAGAGACCAGATAGCTGATAGATAGTATATAAAAAAACAGGAGCTACTTATCGAGCTCCTGTTATGGGACACTTCTATATCACTTGGTGAGGACGCAACCGGTATCTCTTAATAAATTACTTTAAGCGATAGCTAGGGTTAACAGCACGTGTTAAAAACACAGCAAACTGTTCTCTGGTAACCGTTGCGGATGGTCCAAACTTTGTCTCTGTAATACCTCCAGTTATGCCAGCATTGTACATGCGATTAATCGAATCAGTGTACCAGGCATTTGACTTTACATCAGTAAAAGGATGCTGGGAAGCTGTTTCCGGGAAGCTGTAAAGACGCTGTAGGAGTACTGCCATTTCTGACCTTGTTAGTTTATCATCCGGTTTGAAGGCTGTTTTTGATTTGCCTGCAAAAATGCCTTCATCTACAGCAGCTGAAATCTCACTGTAGTAAGGGTAGCTTTTAGGAACATCTGAAAACCCTGGATCTGGCCGGTCTTCTAATGAAACATTATTTGCACGGACTAATAATAGAACGGCTTGCCAGCGAGTTAAATTTTGTTTTAATCCGAAGCTGTTATAGCTGACTCCCCGAAGGATATTCCGATCAGCAAGATAATAGATCTCTTCTTCTGCATAATGCCCTCCAGGAACATCTATAAATCTGAAGTCAAGATAGCTGGATGCTACATAACCTGTTGAGCCATCACTTCTTTTTACGGGATACCATACAAAGTGGTTTTTTCGGGCTGGAACTTGCTCGTATTCAAAATGACCCTGGATTGTCACTCTCTCACCTTTAGTTAAGGTACCATTAGAAGTGCTATCAGTCGTAGGTTCGCTTCTTAAGTTTACAGCTGTTGTGGTTTCAGCTATTTGGCCTGTGATAAATTGATGCTTTGTTTTAGTGAAAGGTAAATCAAATTGGTAATGCTTCGTATTAAATTTAATATTTTCACTGCTGCTGCTGTTATATTCAAAATCTTGCGTACTGAAAGGAAGTTCAGTTAGCTGGATTAATCCTAGTTTCTCTATTATTCTAATAATTTTTTCCTGATAAGCTTCAGTGTTTCTTTCTCCTGTAGCCTGGATGATGGGACTGTTTACGGGCTTAGTACCATTATAGGCCATTATGGCAAAGTACCAATGCTCCAGCACGTCCCGTTCTCCGCCATTGATTTTTGGGAGATCGGATCTTTTGAACATTTGATCCAAAATTTCTATCCCGGCTTGAATGTTATAAACTACATCAGCCTTTAACCGTTCCTCGCTATAATTGGACTGATTAGTAACTTGCATAACTCCGATGCCGTTATCGTCAGTAATAACAGGGTTCCCGCTGCTATCAAATTGTTTCCAATCTCCGCTTTCTCCCTCTGCAATCGCCTTTACAATCTCAGGGGGGACATCATTAGACAAAGCGGTTTCTGTTAATAAACAATTCATGGTCTTTAAATCAGGATTAACACCAGGCTTAGATACATAGTTACATTTGTTTGAGATTTGATCGGCTGCCTCAGCATCTGTCTGTGAGAATAGAGTCAGTGAGCCAAGAATGGTGAAAGCCATTATGGCTTTTCTGAACTTCTTCATTATGAATTTCCTCTCCTTAAACATAGATTTCCAATATATTACTAATAGAAATATAACATAGAATAGATAATCTACCAAACTATCCTTTAAGGTGGAAAAAATTTAATAAAAAACTATTATTATTAGGTCTATTTAACTATAATAAAGTTATATTTTAAATAGGAGGAATTATATGGGTAAATTAATAAAAATTACCTTGTTGTTCTTGCTGGGAATGGGAATACTTTTTCCTGCCAATGCTTCAGCAAATACTGTTGTCTCGCTAACAGGCGGCAAATATGTTGAACAAAGGGCGTTAGTTCCAATGAGGGCAATCTTTGAACAATTGGGGGCGCAAGTTGAATATGATTCTTATTACAAATCCATTACAGCAACAAGGGGAGACAAAGAAATAATCCTGTTTTTATGGAGTAATTATACATACATAAATGGGATTGAATCTTATATTGATGTTCCTGCGCAGATTGACAATGATACGAGCCGAACGCTGGTTCCGCTGAGATTTGTCAGTGAATCATTAGGGGCAACTGTCCAATGGGATCAGAAATCATCCACAGCTTCCGTATACAGCGACAATAAAAAAATCAATGTGAAGGTTAATGCCAAATCTAAGTTCGATAACGATATTAATATCCATTATTCTATTGATGCATATGGAAATATTCATTCTAATTACTATGATAATTATAGTTTCTCACTTGTAAGTGGGCAAAAAGTAAAACTAATTCAGTCATCTGGATCTTCAAGAACGCTTTTAAGCGGTATGAGCTTAGACTTTGGCAAAGTCAAACCTAATCATATAGAGCTTAACGCTTCAGGGTATTACGGTGAAACAGAAGTTACTATTATTCCTAATCATTATGATTGGGAACTTGCTTATTACTATTATTTTTATAGATAACTTTAGAAGCCTTTTGATTTATCAGTAAAAAGGATAACCCGCGGGGAAAGCATTCCGCGGGTTGGATTAATAGGATAATAGGAATCCTATATATCTATTTTTCAGTCACAGCCCATTTTAAAGTATCAGGTGAAGGTTCCTGGTTAAAGAAAAGGTCACTTCCATATTCTACAAGCAGAGGTTCCTGGGTTTTTAACGCTTTAAAAGTATAACTTCTTTCTTCCTTCTCCCCTGGATAAAGCTTATTAAAAAAGCCGTATTGAGGTTCAGAGTCACCGTTTGAATAATAAATTTTTAAACTTCCTTGATCAATTATGCTATCAGCGGTGTTATTAGCTTCTTCATAAGTAAACGTGTATTCAATATAGCCATCATACTCTGTAGCTTCAACGCTCTTCATGGTTACTGTCATTTGATTATCCGGTGAGGTATACGGCTTATTAAGTTCAAGAAGGGAATATTCTGGTTCTTCTGGTTGACCGGGTTCAACCGTAATATTTATGGTTATGGTTGTTTCATTAAGGGCTTCGTCTTTAAAGGTGGCTTGAAGTGTATAATCACCTTCTAAGTTAAAATAATATGGGTTGTTTGATTCGGGTACCATCAATTCCCATGTATCATCCGATTCATTAAATACTAAGGTTCCCCATACTGAAGGGGTATCAGGCATGTATTCAGGATGGTTTTCCGGTGCACCTGTCAGCAGAACTTGTACATTATCTTTCAACAGGTTTTCATCTTTTACATTAAGCTTAAGTGAAGACAAAGTGCTCTGGAGAGGTAACCCTATAGATATTTCATTATCCTCATTAAAGTCAGTATTTATATTTGTGCCATCCTCAAGCACTAGATTTGCTTTGTCCGCAATTGGAGCAGACTTATCTGTATCTAGCAGCAAATTAATGGATCTGTTGATAAATTCAGCACCTTGAGCTCGATTTAAAAGATCTTTAGGTGAAAATGTAGCAGGAGAGGTACCTATGGTTATCTCATTTGCAACCAACGCTTGAATTTCATCATAATACCAATCTGCAGGTTTTACATCAGTGAAATTCACTTCTATTCCTTCTCCTGATAATTCAAATGCCTTAACAAGCAAGCTTGCCATTTCTGCACGGTTAATCTTTTTGTTAGGTTCAAATTGTCCAGAACCATTGCCGAGTACAATACCGGCTTCTTTGGCCGCTGCAATGGAGTTGTAGAACCACGCATTCTCAGTAACATCAGAGAATCCTGGGGATTCGGGATTTTCCATTTTAAGTCCCATAGCACGGGCAATCACTACAACTGTTTCGGCTTTAGTCATGTTATCAAAAGGCCTGAAAGTGCCATCTTTATAGCCGTTTAGTATTTCCTTGTCCGCTAAAGCATTTACTGCTTCGGTGTACCATTTTCCCTCTTGGACATCTTTAAAGCTAGCAGCGCTAATTGTGTTAGGCAACACGGAACTTGCGAGAATTGCTGCAGATAAGGAAAATGTAAAAAACTTGCGGTGAAACTTATATTTGTTGTTCATATTAATGCCTCCAATGCTATAAAAATAATAAACTGCAAGGTTGTGTCATTTACTCTTAAATATGACTACCTATCCATATTTTCACATTAACAAAAGTGTAACAAAGATATTCCGAAAATATATGTTATTTTCCTGGAATATATAGAAATATTTTACTTTTTCTTAGGTTATTGATTTAATGTAACCGTCAAGTAGAAATCAACAGTTTTCATTAAATAAGATTTAACAGTTTTCGATAATTAAGAATCAACACTTTGGCCTTCAAATAATACCTTACGGTATTTCATGCGTATGCTGTTCTGCTTCTCACTAAATGTCAAGATTTCACTTCTGTGAAGTAGACGATCTAATATTGCTGTTGTCAGCGTCGTGTCTCCTAGAAACTTTCCCCACTCGTTCGGTCCTTTATTTGATGTAAGGATAAACGCAGCCTTATCGTACATATCGTAAATAAATTGAAAAAATAGATGGGCATCCTGAGGTTCATAAGCCATGTACATGACATCATCGATTATAATCAAGTCTGAATTCATGATACGCTTGTATCGGGTTTTAGATTTGTTGATATACTCTCTGGATTTCAATACATAGATCAATCGTTCCATTGAAACAAACGATACTTGATATCCACGCTCAATTGCGTGGATACCGAGTGCTGTTGATAGATGAGTCTTTCCAACACCTGTAGGTCCCATCATGATCAGGGTGAAACATTCATCAATCCAGGATAGCTCTTTTAATACATTAAGATGTTTTTCCCCAATGGCAGATTGCTCTTCAAGTCGAAATTGATCAAAAGTAAGCACATCCGGGAATTCGGCCCACTTCATTAATTTCTCACTATTTTTACGCTCCCTGCACTGAGTCTCATACGTCAAGATTTCATGAAGAAGTTCATGATAAGTCCAGCTTTTCGCCTCTGCTTCCCTTAAAAAGCGTGGTAGTTCTTTGGCAGTTTCCGCAAGCCTTAAGACTCTGCACTTTTCTTGTAAAGACTCGTATAAATCACTCATTTATTTCCCACCCCCTTGTAAAACATGAAGATAAATATCTTCTTTACGTTCAGGGGCAGCTAAGTTCTTGTACCTCTCATTTTCTATTCCAATAAGTTTCGTTTGTTTTTGCTTTTCAATTTCAAGAGAGATTGCAATATCCCGAAGCTCATGAGCACTTTTCATCTGTAGCTTTTTCATCGTTCTGATTGCTTCTTCAATTGAATCTGGATAACGCTTAGAAACTTCTGATACAACTTTCAATTGATCTGTCAGGTGGCGGGGATACTGCACTAGTAACACTTTCACCAGCCATGTTACAAGATCTTCATCAGAAAGGTCTTGGTATAGTTGCCGGATGAGGGAGTCCCGTTTTGTTCGGCTGCGTTCACGATGTTCAGGAAGCGTAATGACCGAGCCTTTGTCAGATGATATGATGTGCTTGGCAATCACTTGTCCATTCCTTTCTGGTCTGATGACTAGATAGGGTTCTTCAATTTGAACATAGACATGATTATGATGGCCATTTTTAAAAGTACCTAACGGTACACTATATCGGTTTCCTTCATAACGAATGACATTGTCCTTATGTACCTTTCTTGTTATACTATGGGAAGATACATTTTCGAAAATGTAAGTACCAGAGACCTTTTGAAGATGCGGCTTTTCCAGGGCGTGCATTTCAACAGGTCTTTTCTTCGTATTATGGTGCTTTTTATAATTTCCGGTTCTCTCAAGCCATTTTATGCAAGAAGACTGCCAATCTCCAAGGTTATCAAATGTTCGATTCTTGGCAAAGTTGTGTTTCACGTATTTAACTAACTGTTCTACTTTTCCTTTTGATTGCGGATCTGCTTTTCTACATAAATATACTTTGAACTCTCTCGTTTTTTGATATTTCGTAAAAGCAGCTGTAAGTATCAGATCTCCAGCGTTTTCACTAACAGCTAGTAGGCGATCTTGATCATAAACAATTTCTTCTGTTATCCCGCCAAAATACCGAAAAGCATTTTCCTGCATATGTATCAAGTCTTCTGTTCGAAAAGGGCGATCTAACCATTCAACGTACTTAAATCTGGAGTGGGAAAGAATAAAGCCTACAAAGTAGAGTTTGGCTGTATTCCCCATCGTACTTCGAACTTTTATTTCACCAAAATCTACTTGCATTTGTTTGCCCATAGGCAGTTCAGGTATAGCTCCAAACTTCCTGGCTAAAACTTGTTTGGGAATGTGGTAAAGTTCTCTAAGTTCCTTCACGTAATTTCTCACTGTGCCTTCTGAAACATTCTGTACATTCAATTTCTCTTGGAGCCAATCATGAATTTGAGCACTACTTAAATCATTATGTTCCTGTAACCAACCTAAAATATGGTCCCGATAGGGATCAAGCTTCTTTTCCCTAGTCTGCATAGAATGAACGAATGTCATAAATTCCTCCACCGACATCCCCACGTATTCTATTACTGTATTTCTTGACACTCCTAACTTCCTGGAAATTGCACTGTTTGTGAAACCTTCTTTTTTCAGTTGATGAATTTCATGGTAGATCATGTATCTCTCCACTCCTAAACCCTCACTTTCAATAAACTGAAATAAGTATATTGAAAGTGTTACTAGATTGACCAGTAACTGTTGATTCTTATTTGTGGAAATCTGTTTAAAGTTAATTGTTGAAAACTGTTGATTCTAGTTTAGCGTTTACATTTAAGCATGCTGTAGACTTTCTAATAGGAAAAGAAACAATATAAATGTAATATAATTTTCATTTACTATCATGAATAAATTAATTATATTTATAGTTATTAATTGGAAATTAGGAAGGTACTTGAATATGACAAAAGAACAAGAGAGTTTCCTGCAAATTCTTTTAGATGCTTATGTAAAAGGTGAAAGTGGTGAGGATATATCTAAAAAGGCTTTCATCGTGGAATTAGAAGAAAAATTAAGGTTTTTATTTGGAATTAAATCTTAACAAGATGATACTTCTCCTTTTTCTAGTTATTTCCTTAGTTTGGTTATTAATGAAAAACCACATTACCTTTTCACTATAATAAAAAATGAAAAAATGATTCTTTTTCAGTTCGACAGGTTTCGACAATGGTATTAATATTTATATAAATGATTGGTAAGCCATAAATCATATTTTCTTTTAAGCACACGGGGACTTATTCCTAGTGTGCTTTTTTTATTTAAATAGGGAATTTGCATAATACTTCCTCTTCAGTAAGTATTTTACTATAATAGATTGGAAATTTAAATTTTATAGGGGATGTTTAATTCGAATTGATAAGGGGTATAAAAATATTTAAAGAAAAAATGAAGCGAATTATTCGTATTATCTGAAGATTCTTGATAGTTAGATACCCCTAAAAAACTTAAGGATTGTATCCGATATGATCTATAAGGGCAAAATTACTGAAAAGTAATGACGCAAAGCTAAAGGGGCTTCTATTTAAAAAATAAAGCCAGCCAGCTGCCATCAATAAGTAAAGGAGAAAAATAGAGATGTCAAATCATAATTGGATTACACCAGAAGAAATTGCCAGAAAAAAAGAAATAAAAAGAAAGCTCCTATATATTTCTTTTCCAATTGTAGCAGTTCTTATCAGTGCATTAGTGACGATACTAGCTAATCAAGTCTGATGAAACAGTTTGAGAAAATACATAAAGTTGAAATTATTATACTTAGTATGTAAAGAAAGAGCAGCTGCCTTTACGGTGTAGGTGTTTTGGGATATTTTCTGGCTGGCTTTTATGTGCCAGCCATTTTTTATGAATTGAATGTGCACTATTTTCCTATTATAGGGTCTAAATTAAAAAATTTGAGACCAATTAGCTATAGTTCTAGAAAAAATAAAATGAATCCTTTTACAGTCGACTACCAAAGGTAAACCTTTTACAATGTTGGTAATAGATTTAGGTTGGTAAGCCATAAATCTAATTTCCTTTTAAGCACCTTCAGAAGTCTGGGGTGCTCTTTTTCTGTTCTTAATAAGAAGAGCATTTATTTATTGGTGATAAGAAAATGTTCAAAGAATATATTTCGGGTTAAAAGGTGCCCTTTAAGTTAACCTCCTTATATTACAAAAATATTAAATAAGAATTATTTTGTAATATAAATAGTAGTTTATTGAAACGTTCCTGTTATGTTCCTCTGCTAATATGTTCCTATCAAGGGACATAAAGGAGATACGTTTTGAAGAAAATACTAATCTATCTAACTGTTGCTGTTTTTCTATCATTTGGATTTTCAAATGTCACTTTTGCCGCTGGAAACTCGACATATACAGTAAAGTCAGGCGATACCCTTTGGGCGATTGCTAAAAAGAATAAGGTAACTGTTCAACAGCTAAAATCTTGGAATAAACTAAGTTCAAATACAATTAAACCTAAACAGGTATTAAAAATATCTTCTGCAGCTGCAAAAACATCAACAGCTGTGAAAGCTTCAAAGCCAAAAGCGACTCAAAAAACTCGTGCCTATAAAGAAATTACCGTAAAAGCAACAGCTTACACTGCAAGCTGTAAAGGCTGCAGCGGAATTACTTACACAGGCATTAATTTAAAAAAGAACCCGAATGCTAAAGTAATCTCTGTAGATCCCAAGGTCATTCCACTAGGATCCAAGGTATATGTACCAGGATACGGGGAAGCAATTGCAGGCGATAAAGGCTCTGCAGTAAAAGGAAACAAAATCGATGTCTTCATTCCGAACAAACAAAAAGCCCTCCAATGGGGAAGCAAAACTGTAACAATAAAAGTATATAAATAATAGAAAGCAAAAGAGAATCCCTGCAGAAGGAGATTCTCTTTTTTACTTAAGTTCCTATTATATTATTCGACAAAATTCGGGTGGTACCTGGTACCTTTTATACTGGCCCCCAATTTATTAAGACGCCAATACTGAGCATAGCAACGGCGATTACACACCAGATGAGGAAGAGGGGCAGCATCCATTTTGCCCATTTGATCCATGGGACTCCAGCTACGGCAAGGCTTGCCATGAGCGGGCCGGAGGTAGGGAATATGCTGTTGGTAAAGCCGTCTCCGAATTGGTAAGCTTGTACGGCGACCTGGCGGGTGATGCCAATCATATCTGCCAGCGGCGCCAAAATTGGCATGGAGATCATTGCCTGGCCGCTGCCGGATGGAACCAAAAAGTTCAAAATTGCATTGGATACAAACATTCCAATTGTTGCGAGGATTGGTGATAGCCCTTCTAGGGGAATTGAAAGTGCATGGACAAATGTATCAAGAATGCTGGCATTTTCCATAACAATTAAGATCGCGCGGGCTACACCGATAATTAATGCCCCATATACAAGCTTTTGACAGCCTTCGAGGAAGGTCAGGGCTACTTGATTATAGTTCATGCCGGCAATGATGCCTGAAATGAGACCAATAATAATGAAGAATGCCGCCATATGATTGATCGTCCACTTAAATTGAATGGTAGCAAATATAAAAAATAGCAGAGCTAATCCGACAAAGCTAAGGATAATTTTATGCCGAATGGTAAAAGGAACTTTAAGATTATCGTCTAAAGAGGAGGTTTCCTCTGCTACTCCAACTAAACTTTTAGCAGGATCTGCAAGTACCTTTTTGGCATAGCTCCAGGTGTATAGAATTGTGGTACCAACAATAACTGCAAAAGCAATAAGTCTTAGTGCCATTCCGGAGAATAAGGGGATATCGGCAATGCTTTGAGCGATGCCAACTGTATAAGGGTTCAGGAACCCAACGTTAAAGCCTGCAAAAGTGGCCCCGAAAGTAATGGAAACTGCCACAAGTGCATCCAGCTTGAGTGCTCTTGTTATAATAAGTCCAATTGCGACAAAGGGAATAACAGAATTGGCTACTGCGCCAACTGCTCCTCCAAGTGCGAATAATATCGAAACAATCGCGATGAGCCAAAATTCCTTTCCGCGAGTTTTTGAAACAGCCCGGAGAATCCCTCCCTTAATAGCGCCGGATCGTTCAACTACCTCGAAGGCGCCTCCTGCAAAAAGAACAAGAAATATTAACCCGCCAGATTGAACCATTCCTTCCTGCAAAGCAAGAAAAATATCCATAAACCCAGTCGGATTCCCGTCAGTTTCCGCATATGTACCAGGTACTACCCGTTCTACCTCATCAACCATTTCCCTTTCGAAAGAGCCGGCTGGTACCAAATAGGTTGCGACTACTGCTATTAACAGCACAAGGAAAAGGATTACATAGGTGTCAGGCATCTCCCATTTCTTTTTTTTATTTGTTCCACTCTCTAATCTAGTCTCTGATGTTGTCTGTGCATCCAATGTTCTTAGATCCCTCCAAATTTAAATTTTCTTCCCTCTACTGTGGCAATTTACTGAATTAACAGAATAAAGGAAGTTTCAGTCTATTATAGAGGTAGCTAAATAATATTGCAAATTAAGATAAGTTTATTCGACAAAATTCGGGTGGTACCTGGTACCTATAAATCGCTAGTTCCATTATCTCATTTTTGTCTATTAACCTAATATTTACATAATTTCAATTGTGGTGTTTATAGAGGAGTGTTTTACTAGTATTGGAGTATCATGTCAACGTTCAAATACTAGTTTAGGAGAGGATATTATGATAGGAAGACGTCCGAAGAAGATGTTCAGCCTTGTGTCTATTTTTGCCTTGATCCTTAGTCTTTTTGCTCCGTTTTCTTCTGCTTATGCAGACGGGACAATCACCGTTGGGGAGGCTATTGCGAATAATAGCGGTACTGCCACGGTTGAAGGATATATTGTCGGTACAACAAAAGGAACAAATAGTTATCAGCATGAGGGGCCATTTTCGCCTGCAACCAATATTGCCATTGCAGACTCTGCAGCAGAAACAGACCCTAGTAAAATCATGCCGGTTCAATTGCCGAGCGGTTCGATTAGAACAGAATTGAACTTGGTAGATAACCCGGAGAATCTCGGAAAGAAAATTCAAATCACGGGTTCACTTGAAGCTTACTTTACAGGTCCGGGGTTAAAGAGCCCAACTTCCTACACCTTTGCAGCAGAAACGGATCCAACACAGGTTTCCCCTGTTATAGCTTCGCCTGAAGCAGGGGCCATTGCAAGTGGTACACCAGTGACTCTTTCTACTTCCACGGAAGATGCTGCGATCTATTACACCATTGATGGATCTGAACCAACAACAGCCAGTACGGAGTATTCAGAACCCATCATTATCAATGAGGGTACAACAATCAAAGCCTTCGCTGTAAAAAAAGGCCTCGATCATAGCGAAATATCAGCCTTTGAATATAGCATTGTGCAAGAACAAACGATTGCCGAGGTACGTGCACTGCCTAAAGAAAGTAGTGTGCTTACAAAAGGTGTGGTAACAGCGGTATTAGGTTCTGCTACTTACATACAGGATGAAACAGCGGGAATCGTATTATACGGGCTTCGTCTTGATGTTCAGCCTGGTGATGTGGTGAGCGCATCTGGTAAATTGACAGAATATGCAACACTTTTGGAAATAGAGGTGCAAGCTGACGACGTTAAAGTAATCGATTCAGCGGATGTACCTGAACCAGAAGTCCTTACAGCAGCCCAGCTTGACGAAAGCAAAGAGGCTACGCTTGTCAAAATTGAAAAAGTATCCGTACAATCCTTTAGCGGCGGAAATTATACAGCGGTTGATGAAGAAGGAACTTCCTTCCAAATCAGACCAGATGATTCATCCCTGCTCACTGCAGACACAAGCTATGATTCCATCACCGGGGTTTTAGGTGCTTATAATGGAACTTATCAGCTAATTCCGCGAAGTGCAGCTGATGTTATTGCCGACTCCACCAAAGTCCAGCAGGTAACAGCAGCACCAGGATCGGGTTTTGTACAGTCAGGCGATCAAGTCAGTCTGTCGACCTTAACTGAAGATGCAACCATCTACTATACGACAGATGGCACTGACCCAACTGCTAATAGTGCAGTTTACAGTGAGCCAATCGCGATCAATAAAGATACAACCATTAATGCGCTGGCTGTAAAAGAAGGCTTAACTAACAGCAAAGTAGCTGTATTTAATTATATTATTCAAAAAGAAGACGTCCGCATCCATGATATTCAAGGTGCCGGGCACTATTCAGTGTATGACGGTTTTCATGTAACCGAAGTTGAGGGGATCATCACGAAAGTAGTAGATAATCATAATTTCTACATGCAGGATCAAGAGCCTGATTCAGATCCTAAAACATCAGAAGGAATCTTAGTTTATAAAAGCAAGCACGGTTTAACAGAGGGAGACGTTGTTTCTGTTAATGGGCTGGTAAAAGAATGGGTGCTTGATGGCTATTCAGAAAAGAAAGAAACTGATTTGCCTGTAACAGAAATCAGCGCCACCAACGTTACCAAAACGGGAACGGATGAACTTCCGGCTTCAGTCGTAATCGGAGAGGATCGCATGCCTCCGACAGAAGTCATTGACAACGACAGCTTCTCCGAATTTGATCCGGAACAGGATGGCATCGATTTCTATGAAAGCCTGGAAGGAATGCTCGTTCAAGTCAACAACCCAAAAGTAGTGGCACCGCAAAAGTATGGTGAGCTTGCAGTTGTTCCGGGAAATGTCCCAACGAACACGGCAGATGGCGGACTGCGCATTACGGAAGACGATTTTAACCCAGAAAGAATCCACATTGATATGAACAATGAAAGCTTTGTGGCTAAAATGGGAGACAGTTTCAACGGAAACATCCAGGGTGTCGTAAGCTACGGCTTCAGCAACTATAAAGTGTTAAGTGACGAAGCAGCTTTGCCGGAGCTTGTGGAAGGTGAAGTGGTTCGTGAGGATACAGACATTGCTCCTGAAGAAGATAAACTCACCATTGCTTCTTATAATGTGGAAAACTTCTCACCAAAAGTAGATGCCGAGAAGGTTGCGAGGTTAGCAGAAGCTATTGCCAAGAACATGAAACAGCCTGATATTATCGGACTGACAGAGGTCCAGGATAATGATGGCCCAACAGACAGCACTACAACTGACGCAAGCCAGAGCGCAGCACTTTTAATCGAAAAAATTAAAGAGCTAGGCGGAACGGAATATACGTATACCGATATTGCGCCAATCGATAAAATGGACGGCGGCCAGCCGGGCGGAAACATCCGTGTCGGTTTCCTTTATAATGCTGAACGTGTATCCCTGATGGAAGGCACAAAGGGAGAAGCAAACGAAGCGGTCGGTTTCGAAGATGGCAAGCTGACTCTTAACCCCGGCCGGATTGATCCAAAAAACGAAGCCTTCGAAGACAGCCGCAAGTCTTTGGCCGCGCAGTTTGAGTTTAATGGTGAAAGCGTAATTGTCATCGCGAATCACTTTAACTCCAAAGGCGGAGATCTTCCGTTATTCGGAAAAGTTCAGCCGCCCGTTTTAAACAGTGAAATTCAGCGTATGAAAATTGCTAACGTGATCAGCGGCTTTGTAAAAGACGTGAAGGAAAAAGATCCGAATGCGAACATCGTATTGCTTGGCGATTTTAATGACTTTGAATTCTCCAATCCTTTACAGGCATTAAAAGGACAGGAATTAACAAACATGATTGAAAAAGTGCCGGCAGAAGAGCGCTACTCCTATTCTTACCAAGGTAATGCCCAAGTGCTCGATCATATTTTAGTTTCCAACAACCTTGCGGACAGAACAAAAGTTGATATTCTTCATATTAACTCTGGCTTTATGGAAGAGCATGGCCGTGCAAGTGACCATGACCCGGTCATGATTCAAACCAGCTTAAAAGAACAAGTGAAGCCGGAAGAGCCGAAGTATGACCATGTATTTAATCTGGTAGACTATCATGCGAAAAAGTACGTCGTCGGACCTTATAATGCATTGGTTACAATGGACGAATCATCTACTCTTACCGAAGGGCTTTGGCTAAAAAAATCAGCAACTGTTACAGGCGAAGGCCTGAAAAATACACGAGTTGCCATCAGCTCAGCAAACAAAGGTGCCATAATAGACCTTACAGGTGCAGAAATTAAAGAAGTCATGATTGAAAGCAATAAAGTCGCGGAAATCCGCGGGGCGGAAAATGTCCAGAAGTGGACGATAGGCAAGAAAGCAAATCCTTCCGGCATCAAATTTACGGACTCAAAAGGAAATGCGATGCATTCACCTTTTGAGCCAAAGGTAAACCAGGCACCTGTTGCCGCAAAAACGCTAGAAAATATCAATGCGAAAACAGGCCAGGAAGTTTCACTTGATTTAAACGAATATTTCTCTGATCCGGATGGAGACGAGTTATCCTACACTGCAACAATCGGAGCAGTAAATGGTTCAATCCTGACGCTTCCGACAGAGACTCCAGAAACGTATCTGATTGCTGTTACAGCAAAAGACGGGAATGGCGGCGAAGTAACAGTCCGCTTTTCCCTGACAGTCGAAGAAGCTGAACAGCTGGAGGGCTATTATGAAGATGCTTCCGGAAAAACAGGTGAAGAGTTAAAAGCAGCTCTTCACAATATCATTTCCGAGCAGACCGTTATTTCCTACAGCGATGTGTGGGACGCATTAAAGGAAACCGATGAAGACCCGGCAAATCCTGACAATGTCATTCTTTTCTACACAGGAGAATCCCGTTCAGAAAACCTGAACGGCGGAAATGCCGGTGATTGGAACCGGGAGCATGTTTGGGCAAAATCACATGGCGATTTTGGAACCAGCATGGGACCTGGAACAGATGTGCATCATCTGCGCCCTACTGATGTAGGAATCAACAGTGCCCGCGGAAACCTTGATTTTGATAACGGCGGAACGGCAGTCAGCGGCTGTGACGGCTGCTATAAAACGGCCAGCTCCTGGGAACCGCCGGACAGAGTAAAAGGCGACGTTGCCAGAATGCTTTTTTACATGGCTGTCCGCTATGAAGGCAATGGAGAAGTGGATCTTGAATTAAACGAGCTGCTGAATAACGGTTCAAATCCATACCACGGAAAGCTTTCTACTCTGCTTGAGTGGCATGAACAGGATCCTGTTGACGAGTTTGAACGCAATCGTAACAACATCATTTTTGAAAAATGGCAGCATAACCGTAATCCGTTCATTGACCACCCGGAATGGGCGGAAATGATTTGGGAGCAGGCAAACTAATAAGCTATGAGGGATGGAAATCGTATAGGGTTTCCATCCTTTTTTCTTCCGGTAATTATTGTTAATTTTAACCAACATACACACTTATTACATAAATCTGCCTATTTATAGTAAAATTGTATTATTGTCGAAAAAGAGGGACAGGACACCAAGAAGCCTGTCGTTATTTGTAAGGAGTGGAAAAATGTTTGCAAGATTAAGAGTTTTAGTTGTTATTGCTGCAGTTGCTCTCAGCTCCCTTCTATCGGCCGGTTCATCAAGTGTTTCAGCTGCAACCTTGATCGGAAAAGGCCTGTATATTAAAAATGGAGTGACTATTGAAATTGATGGGAAGAAGACTGTGTTTAACGATCCTATTCTTAATAAGTCCGGCCATCTGCTTTTGCCGATGAGAGATTTATATGAAGCGATTGATGCCAAGGTTTATTGGGATAAAAAGAATCAAACAGCTAGTGCCGTCAGAAATGGAAAAAGAGTAGATCTTACCATAAACTCTACTATTGCCAAAGTAAATGATAAGAAGGTTACTATGAACGTTGCTCCTCTTATGTACAAATACAGGACTTACGTACCGCTGCGCTTTGTGAGTGAGAACCTTGATGGGAAGGTTTATTGGAATCAGGGTGAACAAACCGTTGAAATAACACTTAATCATCAAAAAATCCCACCAGAAGATCCATACGTATTACATATGAACAATAAAAGAATCATCATGGAAGATCCTTTAGAGGAGAGAAGCGGAAGAACGTACATTCCTGCAGACTATTTTTATAATTATTTGGACAGCACAAGTTCAAATTGGGTGACAGATAGCCAGCTGGAATTTCAGGTTGCCGGCTTGAACTTTGTTTTTACAAACGGAAGCCAAAACGTTCTAATCAATCAGGAGAATGTGCAGATTGAAGAAAAGCCGTTTATCGAGTCAGGAAAAATGTACGTTCCTGTTCATTTTATTGTCAATGCACTGGGGGGCAACCTGCGTATCCTGACTGATAAAAGGGAATTGTACATTTATCTCTATCATTATATGTTTACAAGCGATTTCCTTGAGAAAACAGAGGGCTCAACTACACGTCCTGCATATGTCCCAAATGCAAGCTTGGAAGGCTCACGAGACCTGCTTGTAAGCGATAATCCTGAAAGAGTTACACCTGCTCTCGTTCCTAATCCAGCAGCCACGCTTGCTCAGCATAATGTAAATTTAGCAGATCCAGTTAACGAGCACCGGATTTTTGGATGGCATCTTAATAAGCTTGGAAAAGAAGCGAAGATTGGGATAACCATTCAAAATACTTCAAGCATCAATAGCCTGGAGGTTACAGGTTCTAAAGGTTATGTGAAAACGAGCGGAAACAGCTGGATTAATTATGATATTGGCCTTCCAATAGCTGATAAAGTCCTGAATGACAAGCTAACTGATTCAGCGAGTATGGGGATGGTTATACAGCCGGGTGAAACGAAACTAATCGAAACATATGAATTGCATCCTAACTATATTATTGGCTTTTTGCAGGATGTCGATATTCGCTCGATAAACGGAGGAAATAGTGAATACACAATCCGAACTGTTTTGACAACAAATAATACAGACTTAACAAGGATTCACTCAGAACCAGTTCCGATTGATCCATACGCTGCACATCCGAGAGGCGTTTGGCCAAATGCTGAAATCCGGGCAGTCCTGCCTGCCTATACAGTGGGCTCACCGGAAGTGGGCTATAACATTTCGAACGGAAAGACGGATCACTTCCTTACCGAAGAGAATTCATTAGCTAAAGTCAATGGCTCAGTTGGAAATTCAGGCCACTTTGGCATGAATTATAAGGTGGATATTCCTATTATCAACCCAACTGGTGAAGCGAAGACCATCAAGCTAAAAATAGCGGGCAGAGGGGGACTATATAGCGGAGCGGTGAAAATGAATGGAATTGTTTATTTGATCCCAACCCTTAAGCCTTCCACGGAGTATGTTGAACTCCCGGCTTATACTGTTGCAGGTGCTGAGGATATGATTAGCCTTGAGATCATGCATGCAGGCGGAGCCAGTCTGCCAGCTGCGATTTATGTTGAGGCACAATGATAAATGGGAGGGCCGGCAAATAGGTGCCGGTCTTTTTATAGAATAGGAATAGTCCTTTAGTCTTAATGTTTGCGGAAAAATAGCGAAATTTGTTGAAAATATATTACTATAGTTATATGATAATTGTATGAAAATTGAAAAAGGCAAACTTATTGAAAAATAAGGACGCAAAGCCGCGAGTCTAAGGTCATATACATGACTAAGATCGTCGGGCTGCCAAAATGTCGGGAGTATATGTCTTTTTATAGGGTATAGCTAATAATAACATTCAAACTCTGCCGGACGTTGGCGAGTTTTTTACTTTTTAGTTTTCAGAATTGTAAATAAATTGGAAGGGCGTGGGTAAAATTGAAGATTTACTACGGATCGGTGGAATTCTTTGAAAGGGAGATTATTCATTCTCTTTCCCGCCAGGAGACAAATTCTCTTGAGGAAATTGCAGAAAAGCTGGAGAAAGAATTATTATATGATTTCATTTGCGATGAAAAAATCAAGAGGGAATGCTTGAATAACCTGGTATGTGCGTGTACGAGAGTGAACCATCAATTCATTAATGCGGATGGAACAGATTCTTCTATATCTGCTTATAACTAATGCGGGAAATAGCTAAAAAGAACCCATCTCAAGTAAGTGGGCTCCTTTTAGCTATTTCTTGTTTTTGTTTAAAATCTTCTGAAGCAATGCCTGATTTTTCTTGAAAGCATTCTGCGTTTCATCAGATAATAACTTGTATTCCATCACTTTACCCTCGCTGCTGATGGTTGCTTCAATTATATCTCCATCTGACAGGTTTGATGAGAATTGCTTCATGGAGACAACGATTCTGTCACATTCATTCTTGCTGGGTAATAAAACAACTTTTTCTCCTTCTATTGCATCAACGGTGTATCTTTCCAACGTTATCAGCCCTCCTCAACGGTAAATCCATTTTCAGTTGATTCCACAATAATATTTCCATGGTTATAAGTACTGTAAATTTTCGAACCTATAGATTTTAACCTTTGTACGACTGCCGAGTTTGGATGACCATAGGAATTGTCTCCATATGAAAGTATGGTAATGGAAGGCTGAACTTTATTCAGGAAGCTTGAAGAAGTTGAAGTGCTGGAACCATGATGGCCAGCTTTTAATATATCTGCAGACACATTGTATTGCTGGGTCATATTCGCTTCATTCTCCATTGTTGCATCTCCAGTTAATAAGAAGCTAACGTCTTCATGGACCACTTTTAATACAACAGAGGATTCATTTAAATCTGAACTTGAATAGGTTGAGTTTAACACTTGAACAGCAATATCTTCATCAATGTTTAAAAAATCCCCTTTAGATGGGATATCCATTGGGATATTTTTTTGGTCAATTAATGTTAAATACTCTGTATAAGTCTTTGTCGTATGAACTTTACCGCTATCAAGGACCCTTTTTACAGGGAACTTTTTTAAAACTTCAATTAGCCCGCCGATATGGTCAGCATCTGGATGAGTGGCGACCATGACATCAATCGAACCAATGCCTTCCCGGGTTAAATAGTCAGTCACTTCATCGCCTGCGTATCTGTTTCCGCCGTCGATTAATACATTTTTACCATTAGGGGTTTCCAGCAATATGCTGTCGCCTTGGCCGACATTAATAAAATGGGCGGTGATTTCACCGCCTGCAATGTGTACATCATGATTTCGAATGATTCTAGCCAGGAAAGAAGCAAATTCTGCCCGATTTACATTTGAGTTTGGCCTGAATGTGTTGTCTGGATATCCGCCAGTTATATCATTATGAAGCAGCACCTGAATGACGCCATACGCCCAGTGCTTTGTTGAAACATCTTTAAATGAAATGCTGCTTTTTCCGGTTAAGCTGTATGCTCTCACTAGCATCGCAGCTAGCTCTGCTCTGGTGATTGCGGCATTAGGATTAAAGCTGCCATCACTATATCCGCCCATAATCCCTTTTTTTGCAACAGCACCAATAGATGAATAGGCCCAATGCTTGGAAGTGACATCAGTAAAAGATGGTGCCGCACTTGGCAGCTTTAAGTGACGAGTAATGATAGCTGCAACTTCTGCACGAGTTATACTCTTTTTAACACCATAGGAACCGTCATTGTATCCGCCTACTAAACCAAGCTCATATAATAAGTTAATATTTGCCTCAGCCCAGTGCCCGCCGGTGTCTGTAAATAAACCAGCTGGCTGCGGTTTTGGATTATCTTTTATAATATTTCCGTTAGCATCATGATAATGGTATTCCCCTGTTTCCAGCCCGTATTTTGAACAGTTTGTCCAACAAGTATGACCTCCACTGGAATCTGTCCCGCCTGGAGATGCCGCGGCTTGTGATAATGGTATAAGAAAAAAGGATATAGTAAAAAGTAAAGCAACTAATTTTTGCATAGTAACCTCCTCTATTTGTCAATTAATTTCCATTTGCTATTGTAACAGAATTGTAATGAAAGAGGAGGGAAATTAGTTAAGTGGAATAAATTACTAAATAATGATAGAAATATTCTCTTCCGCCATTTAAAATAGATACATATACCTACTCAGAATGACATATATTTTGTAGAATCTAAAAAATAGGGAGTGTGAAAGTCAATTGGTTAATAGGTGCAAGAAAGGTTTATCTAGTTTATCGATTATTTTTATTTTATTGCTGGGATTGATAACATCCCCAGCATCAGCAGCAATGGAAGAATCAATCAGATATCTTGCTTTAGGAGATTCATTAGCAGCAGGGATGACCTCTGATAAGCAGATTAGTTTGGGATATTCCGATATGGCTGCAGAGCACTTAAAAGGACAGGGACTGCTGGATACATACTCAAAGGCTTTTGCAGTGCCAGGGTATACTACCGAGAATGTACTGTCAGATTTAACAGAGAAGGAAGAATTAAAGGCAGCCATTAAACAAGCAAACGTTATTACGATTTCAGCAGGCGCCAATGATCTCCTGAAGGAAGCCAAAATAGACCGTGAAAAAGGAACTCTCAACATTGATCCCGCAACGATAAAGCCTACTCTTCAAAGTATAGCTGCGAACTACATCAAGATCCTTCAAACGATTAAGGAATTAAATCCGGAAGCAGCCGTTTATGTGATGGGTTATTATTTCCCATTTCCATACCTCTCAGACGTTCAAAAACCTCAACTAATAGAACTAACACAAACGCTAAATAAAACGATTCAAGCAGCATCAGCAACTAAAGGGGCAACCTTTGTTTCTGTTTATGAAAAATTCGGGGATGACCCAAAGCCATATGTGCCAAACCCTGAGGACATCCATCCTAATTTGGAAGGATATAAATTAATGAGTGAAGCCCTGCTGGAAAGCATGGCTAAGTCCAAGCAAGCGGCAGATCTGCCAGAGGGACATTGGGCTGAAAAAGAATTAAATTTATTTTTGGACAATAACCTGTTTCAATTGGATGAAAAGGGAAATATCCATCCAGGAAAGGCAATTACCAGAGCGGAAGTAGCAGGGGTTTTGTATAAAAGCATTCCGATGACACAATCCCTTCCGGCTAATCCAGGATTTAAGGATGTACCTGAAAGTCATCCAGCATATATGGCAATCGCAAAGCTGACAGAAGCCGGCATCTTTGCCAAGAGTGAATACTTTAACCCGGATGCTCCTCTGACAAGAGTGCAAATGGCCAAAGTTTTAACTCTAACTTTCCAGCTTAAAGACGATGGAATGCAGCCGCGCTACAGCGATATTCCAAAGGATTATTGGGGATCACGCTTTATTAGTGCCATGACTGTAAACGAGCTAATGTATGGACATCCTAATGGAACATTCGGTGTTAATGATGCTGCAACCAGGGCACAGTTTGCGGTAGTGATGGTAAGAGCTGCAGAAGCAGGGCTTAATTAGAAGGTTTAAAATAAATAAGAAAAAGGCGTGATGACAAGCATCACGCCTTTCAGACTGTCGACAAACT
>NZ_JAGGQS010000010.1:0-20412 GCF_018613175.1 Bacillus sp. ISL-47
ACCCATGCCGGGCGCACATAAAAAACCCTTCTCCCGGCAGGAAGAAGGGTTTTGCTATGTTTGACAGAAAAGTTGGGGCGTTCTCATGCTTGTAGCTACAGTGATTAAAGAATATATGCGTTGCGTTGAACGAACATGGCGAAGTCAGACAACAGTCCTATATAGTATAAGCGCTTTCCTGCTTTGTCTACACCGACAGCTATTTTCAAGAGAAGTATGAACCTCAAGCCTGATTAAAGGCAGAAGGATTGGGTATGGTTAGATAAAGATTGGAATTTGTATACAAATAGGTTTTGAAGGAAAAATTATGAATGAATATGACCTTACAGGAGGACAGGTATGACAACATCTAACCATAAAATGCCTCAGTACCCGGAGCCTTATTGGAGAGAAGAGGAGCTTCCGGCTTTCGACAGACTCAGAGAGGACACCCAAACAGAAGTGGCGATTGTAGGAGGCGGTATAACCGGAATTACAGCTGGTTACCTCCTTGCCAAGGAAGGTTTCAAAGTGGCCATTCTCGAAGCCGGCAATATTTTAAACGGGACCACAGGCCATACGACAGCGAAGGTTACTGCCCAGCATGGGTTAATTTATGATGAATTGATCAGCCATTTCGGCGAGGACAAGACCAGGCTTTACTACAAAGCCTCAACTGACGCCATTGATTTTGTTCGAAATACGGTTTCCGAAAAACAAATTGACTGTGACTTCAGCAATGAAGAAGGAATCATTTATTCTGTCACTGATGAATATGCAAATAAAGTGGAAAAAGAGTGGCAGGCATACGAAAAGCTTGGCATTAACGGCGGTATGAAAGACAGCATTCCTTTTAACATTGATACAACAGCAATCCTGGCCATGCATAATCAGGCTCAATTCCATCCGCTGAAATATTTGAAAAAGCTGCTCAAGGATTTTGTCGATATGGGCGGAACGGTTTATGAAAATACGACAGCGACTGATATTGAAGAAGGCAGCATGCCTGATGTCGTGACAAGGGACGGCCAGCGACTGAAGTGCAAATATGTCATTGCCGCTTCCCACTTCCCTTTCGCAGACATGAAGGGATTCTATTTTGCCAGATTATCTCCTGAGCGATCGTATGTCCTTGGGGTGAGAACGAAAACCGACTTTCCAGGGGGCATGTATTACAGTGCGGATTCTCCAACCCGATCTCTAAGGTATACGCCTTATAATGGAGAAAAATTGATTCTGGTAAGCGGTGACAGCCATAAAACGGGCCACGGACCTGATACGATGCAGCATTACACCGCTCTTGAAAGCTTTGCTGAAAAGGTGCTCGGCATTACTGATTATCCATATCGCTGGTCTGCCCAGGATTTATATACACTCGATAAGATTCCTTATATCGGACCTATTACTTCCAAGCAGAAAAATATTTTTGTGGCAACCGGCTATCGAAAATGGGGTATGACGAACGGTACTGCTGCCGCCATGCTGATTAAGGATTTGATTATGGAAAAAGAAAATCCATATGAAGAGCTGTTCACTCCTTCTAGATTCCAGGCTGATCCGAGCATTAAGAAGTTTATTACTGCAAACACGGATGTGGCCGGCCAGCTAATTAAAGGGAAGCTTGAATTCGTGCCAAAGGAAACAACAGACCTGGAGAACGATGAAGGCGGAGTAGTCATGATTAAAGGCAAGCGGACCGGGGCCTATAAAGATCCTGACGGCCGATTGCATCTAGTTGACACAACCTGCACCCATATGGGCTGCGAATGCGAATGGAATCACGGCGACCGCACCTGGGACTGCCCGTGCCACGGATCCCGCTTCTCCTATGACGGAGCAGTCGTCGAAGGCCCTGCAGAAAAACCGCTAAAAAAAGTGGATGCAGAATGATGTAAGAGTACCAGGTACCTATACCAGTTGCGTGAAGTGGTATAGGTACCTGGCACCAATAAAAAAATCCTCCTTCAGATGAAAGAGGATTTTTTCGTTGTTAGTCTTGTACGTTGTTTTCTTTCTTTTCTTTGCTTCCAGTTGTGAATTCTACAAGTTCTTCACTTGTGCGCTGTGGTCTGTGTTTATTGTTGTTGCGCTGTGCGTTGCCGTTCCCTTTCTTTGTTCTGCCCATATTCTCACCTGCTCCTTTTTTTCTTTTTCAAAAGTAGTATGAGTATTATGGCAGGCTCTTATTCTTTTTTGAATGCTTACGACAAACCGCTAAGCACCGGAGCTTTTCTTTTCTTTGTCGCCTGCTCGTAGGCATAAGCAAGTTTAATTAATGTTGGTTCACTATAAGCAAGTCCTGTAAAGGTCATTCCCACAGGTTCACCTTCTGGCGTGTATCCGGCTGGAACTGTAATAGAAGGATAGCCCGCTTTGGCAGGAATTCCCGCTCCAAAGTTATTGGGGAACACGATTGCATCAAGTTGATGTTCCTGCATCACATGGTCAATGCCCTGTTCAGTTGACAGATAAATATCCTTCTCTAATGAGGAGATATAAGCTTTTTCAGTAAGGTTTCCGCTTGTTTCTTCCGACTCTGTTAAAATAGTTTGACCATATTTTAAGGTTTTCCCGCTGTTTTTTTCGTTAAATTCAATGACATCGGCCAGCGAGCGAATATTTAAATGCGGTGCGACAGTACGCAGATAGGCATTCAAATCTGCCTTAAATTCGTATGTCAGCACATCATAGCTCCACTGTGCTTTTGTGGAAGGAATCACTACTTCCTCCACTACCTCTGCTCCAAGCTTTTTCAATTGGTCCACTGCCTCATTCATAACAGCAAGCTTCTCTTCGCTTAAATAATCGAAATACGTTTCCCTTGCGATGCCGATTCGGGCTCCTTTCAAGCCATCATGATCTAGATATTCTGTAAAATCTTTTCCCTGCAAATCTTGATTTGTTAAGGTAATAGGATCATTCTCGTCAGATACTGCCAGCACACTCAATAAAATAGCCGCATCCCTAACTGATCGCGCCATCGGTCCTGCGGTGTCCTGGCTATGCGCGATCGGGATAATGCCCGTTCGGCTAATGAGCCCTACTGTCGGTTTAATGCCTACGAGGGAATTCTGGCTTGCTGGGCTCAGAATGGAACCTGATGTCTCGGTTCCAATTGCTGCCGCAGCAAAATTAGCTGCCACAGCTGCACCAGAGCCTGCACTCGAACCCCCGACATCAAACTTGCCGGGTCCATAAGGGTTCAGGGTCTGTCCGCCCCTTGAACTATATCCGCTTGGCATCCCTTCTGTCATAAAATTGGCCCATTCTGTCATATTTGTTTTTCCCAGGATAACCGCTCCTGCTTCTCTTAATTGGGCAGCCACAAATGAATCTTTTTGTGCACAATGATTCTTCAGCGCAAGCGAACCTGCACTCGTATGCATTTTATCTCCAGTATCAATATTGTCCTTTAACAAAATAGGAATTCCGTGAAGAGCGCTTCTCGGACCTGCCTTTTTCCTTTCTGCATCAAGTGCTGCCGCTATATGTAAAGCCTCCGGATTTAGTTCCAGAACGGAATTGATCGCAGCCCCCTGGCTATCCTGCTGCCCGATCCGCTCCATATACAACAGAACAAGTTCCCTGGAAGTAACCTCTCCGCTCTCCATTTTTTCCTGTAATTCATCTATCGTAGCTTCAAGCAATACTTCATCGTGAAACATTTTCAGTCTCAAATTCTCCATCTTATGTATCCCCTCATTTTTAGTAAAATAAAGCCTGCCTATTAAATTCGCTAGGATATAGGGAATTTCCTTGTTTAAAAAGGCTCTGTTAAATTTGCCNNTGATCCGCACTCTCGCAGGACTTTGAATAAGCTTCCTCGAATTTACACCGCACGAAGGAAATGCGAATGCATTTTCGAGGATCTCGTGCCCTCCGCTCCAATCAACAGGGTGCTAAAAAACAACAATAAGCTTTAACAGAGCCTTAAAAAAAGTACCAGGTACCTATACCAGTTGGAGTGACTGGTATAGGTACCTGGTACTGTGCTTTTAAACGATTTCACCGCCGCGCATAACCTTTTTCTCTGCGGTTTGGCCGAGTTCTTTGGTGAATTTTCTGAGTTCGCGTTCTTCTCTTTCGGTGACGAGAGAGATGACCGTTCCGCTGGCGCCAAATCTGCCTGTTCTGCCTGAACGGTGGACGTATTGGTTAATATCTTTCGGGAAATCAAAATGAACAACATGGGTTACTCCCTTGATATCCAAGCCACGTGCTGCCACATCGGTTGCAATCAGCATATTAGTTTTGCCCGTCCGGAAATTTTTAATGGCTTTTTGCCGGTCAAATTTACTTAGGTCGCTGTGAAGTGTGCTGGAGGCAATATTTTTAAAATCAAGTTTCTCCGCCATCACAGTCAGATTTCCGATATCCTTCACAAACACCAAAGCCTTAATGCCTTCCAGCCTGGAAATCTTTTCGAGCATTTTAATTTTATCCCTTGCTTCGGCAACAAAATAAATATGATCGACAGCTGCAGCCTGAATGGTTTCATCTTTTTCGACACGAATGACTTCAGCATCTGCTGTCAGTTCTTTTGCAATCTGCTCGATAACCGGCGGCAGGGTCGCTGAAAAAAGCAGAACCTGTCGTTCTTTCAGCGTCGATTTAACTATATTCTGGACCGCCTGTGCATGCTCGGGTACCAATAGCTGATCGCCTTCATCCAGCACAACCGTCTTAACCTCATGCATTTTCAGCTTCTTCTGCTTAATCAGCTCCAACACACGCCCAGGTGTACCCAATGCGATATGCGGATGCTTCTTTAATTTTTCAAGCTGCCTTTTCACATTGGCTCCTCCGATAAAAGAGGCCGCTTTAATGCCGCTTCCCTCCGCCCATTTTTGGACCTCCTGGAGGATTTGCATCACAAGCTCCTGGGAGGACGCTAAAATAACTGCCTGCACTGCCTGTTTTTCAGGATCAATTTTTTCAAGCACCGGCAGCAAGTAAGCGAGTGTCTTGCCTGTTCCAGTTGGTGATTCTGCAATAATATCCTTTCCTTCCAAGGCAGCCGGGATCGCTTCTGTCTGAATCGTGGTCGGCTGGACAAATGCGGACTTTTTCCACACTTCCTGGATAAAAGGGTTCATATTTTCAATAATAGATTGTGTCATAGGTAACTCCTTTAAGCTTAATTGCGTTATATCATATTTAATAATAGTATAGCCGAAAATCGGAAAAAATGAGTATCGGTAATGATACTAGCTTATAGGCAGGTAGATGTCCAGCAAATCAGCGTTCAAAACAGGAAAAGGCCCGAATCCCTAAGAAGGGATCCGTGCCTTTTTTATAAACCTTATTTGTGAATCCATACAGCTCCAGCAGAGTTGTCCTTGGCTTCACCGATGACTTCAAACTTCAAACCGTGTTCAGGAACAATTCGTCCTGAATCAGGAATCAGGTCATTCTTGTATGTTTGTGAATCATCAAATATAGGGTTTCCTTTTAAACCCGCATAATTGTAATCACCGCGTGAAGGGGAGCTTACTTCCCAGGCAGGTGATTGATCAAGGGAGAACGCAGCATCCGCGATTTGATATCTCGTGCTTCCGATTATAGAAGGTTCACCATTTTTGTCACCAACGATGGCCTCAGGATGGGAATCGACTACTCCAAGGAATCCTTCTCCTGGGTGTTCGCCAACCCAGTTATCCGTAAAGCTATCATCTGCGTACCAAACAACTAAACCGGTATTGTATTTTACACCTCTTGAGGATGCTAATGCTGTATCAGAACCTGCATGGTTTCTCCATTCTAAATAGTAGT
Organism: Bacillus sp. ISL-47; assembly: GCF_018613175.1. Taxonomy (NCBI): domain Bacteria; kingdom Bacillati; phylum Bacillota; class Bacilli; order Caryophanales; family Bacillaceae; genus Bacillus; species Bacillus sp. ISL-47. The sequence goes on from NZ_JAGGQS010000010.1 coordinate 5,752, forward strand.
GATTCTTTGCAAAGCTAATGCCGTTGGAAACAATGAATCCTTCAAGAGTCATTGGCGTCTCGCCTTCCGCATCATCAGAGAAAATTTCTTTTCCATCAGCTATCACTGAAATATTATCCATTGCAAATCCATCTAATGCCAGACCGCCATCTGTTACATATTCAAATGTAAGACTTACTTTGCTGCCTGCAAATTGGCTTAAATCGTATGATTGGTCTACCCATTGGCCTTTCGAAGATTCAGCGCGGGTATCTCCATCTGTATCTTCATCACCAATTACATCAAGCTCAACTGGTTCGCCGTCAGCTGTCTTTGCAGTAACATACAGATAGTCATAATCGAACTCAATATCATAAAACATTTTTGCATTAAATGTTGCTGTTGCTGCATCTGTTAAATCAATCTCAGGTGTTGTTAAAGCTGTGTGCAGGTCATCGCCTTTAGTGCTGTAGTAATATTTCTCGCCGAAAGCTGGCTTAATACCCTGCACTTCTTTTTCAGGAAGGTTTACTTTAACAATTCCCGGATTTTTAGATTTGGTGACACTTTGGTCAATGACAGTTGTTAGTCCTTTTTCATCAATATCACTATAATTCACTTCATTGATATTAGCCCAATTTCCGCCCATTAGCTTTTGGAAGTATTCCTTATTTTGCGGGGAGAAGCTTGTAGGCTCCGTTCCTGCAATATTTCCGTTCCAGCTGCCGCCGCTCATGACAGACCAGGAAGCAATCGGCTCACCATGTCCAGAATAGATTGTATCGTACTCATCCGGCAAACCTAAATCATGGCCAAATTCGTGGGCAAATACGCCAACAGCTCCATCTTCAGGCTGGATTGTGTAATCAAAGGCGCCCATTTTTCCGTCCCAATAATCAACCTTGGCAGTTGTATTCGGAACTGCAAACACTCCGTCAAGTGTCCAGCGGTGAGACCATATGGCATCGTCACCAATCACTCCGCCTCCAGCTTCCTGTCCTGTACCAGCATGGATAATCATCAGGTGGTCCACTAAACCGTCTGGTTCATTGAAGTTACCATCTCCATCTAAATCATATAGATCATATACATCATATTCAGAAAGGTCCATTCCTGCATTAACCGCAGCCTTTAGAGCCTCTTTGACCAAATCCCTCGGTCCTTTTGGAGCCAAATTATCATGTCCTCCGTCCGGATTATCATCGCCATACTCTTTTGCCGTACCAGGGACTGTAAGCCAGTCTGAAACCGTTCCATCCACAGTATAGCTTCCGCCTGACTGCTCTTCATAGAACTGTTTGAAGGTCTTAACTTTGTCGCCGTTGAAAAGCTTAAACTCTTTATCTCCGAACATAAGCTGTTCATAATGCTCGCGGCTGAAGTCATCAGCATACATATAGCCTTCTTCCTGCTCTACATTGTTGTGTTTAAGGTCTTCGAACTCTGTCAGTAGAACAAGTACCTTGTCTGTTCTTACTCCACCTTTATAAGTGTCCTCTTTGGCAGTTGCTACTTTTACACCTGATTTTCCATCTTTAAAGCTATCATGGCCTTTGTTAAGCTTTTTTGATAACTCTTCTTTTTGCTTGGTTAGAAAATCTTTTGCTTTTTTATCAAACTCATCCTGCTTATTGTCTTTTTCAGTTTTGCCTGGTTTTTCACCCTGCTTTTCTTTTATATAAGCTTTAACCGCCTTTTTAACCTCTTTTTGAGAAGCGTCTTTGGCAATTACCCCTCTCTCTTTTAATGCTTTACCCAATCTGTCCTCATCCACTATATTTAAGTCGATTGGAGCAGACAGTTCTTCTGCTGATACTTGTGAAGGGGCTGCTGTAGTTCCTGCAAAAGATCCAGCAAATAAAGCAGCAGCCATCATCGTGCTGGCTGTAATTGAAGATAAAACCTTAAACGGTCTATTCTTATTACTCATTCTTGTAGCCTCCCTATTTCTTCGCTTTTCAAAATTTCTGAACATTGCGAGATTCATTCTATCAAACTATCCAAACTTTTTTAATAGTCCGATAATACCTTTATACTTATAGTTTGATAGGGTAGGTTACAGGTAATTCCTCTCATTCTATTTATAGAAAATTACAAAGATAGGAATTTATATCTATTTGAGCAAGATAAAAAAAGAGCAGCGGTAATTCCCGGTGCTCTTCTCCATATAATTAATGTCCTCTATTCCCGCCTTCTGCTTTCTCTTTTAACTCGTTCGCCAGCAGCGAAAGGCTTTCGGTTGTATGGTTGACTTCCTGGATGGATTGGACGATACTGTCGAGGTCTGATTTGTTGCGGCCGAACATGTCCAGGTATTGTTCCATCTCCATTTTCACGGTCAGGAGGCCGCTTTTAACTTGCTGGATTTGTTTTTGTGATTCTTTAGTGGACAGGTTCATTGAATCCATCGTATTCACCAGCTTGCTGATCTGATTATCACTTTTTTCGATTTGTGTTTTAATATGGCTGCTCATTTTTTTGGAGTTTTCGGCCAGCTTCCTTACCTCTGTGGCGACGACCGCAAAGCCCCTGCCTTCATCTCCTGCGCGTGCTGCTTCGATGGAAGCATTAAGGGCGAGCAGATTTGTCTGGTCGGCAATGTCCTCAATGCCTTTTGTCATCGTAATAATCTGTTCGGAAATCCCTTTTAATGCTTCAATTCCGCTGATTGATGTATTGACATCCTCAAGGACTTTATTAAATGCAGTGACCATTTCGTCCATTTGCGATTGATTAAGGTTTGTCAGGTTAAGCAGGTTTTTGCTGCTTTTTTGCGTTGTTTCCGTTTCGCTGCGGATTTGGTCGGCCCTTAGGCTTGTTTCATTAATGGATGCTTCCGTTTGCTGTACAGAGGCTGCGACCTCCTGGCTGATAGAATTCAATTCTTTTTGCAACTGGGTATTTGATTCATTCAGTTCATTCAGCTGGTTCATTCTGGCCTGAAGATAGGTTTCTACTACAAGCTGTGAATCTAAATTGGTTATGTGAGTAAGTGCCAGAAGCGCATTTGTCAGCTTTTCCGGGTCCTGGTGCAATTCAGCCACAATCTTTGGCAGCAGCAGCGTTTGAATGGCAGAGTATGTAGCCAGGAACCACTCAACTGGAAGGCCTGCGCCGTTATGAGTATTGCCGATTCGGGTGCGCATTTTAAAGTATTCTTCATCAAGATCTCCGCCTAATAAACTTTGGAAATAGCGGACAAAAACGTTATAAAGTCTTTCCCTGCTTGTATTGTTTTCAGCAACTCTTTTTAATGGCGATTGCTTGTAGAGATGATCCAAGACCAGCTCCAGCATTTCATCAAGCAGGGGCGAGATGATTGGTTTCATTTCCTTTAACGTCTCAAGATTCTTTCTCGAAAAGCCCATATACCACAATCGTTCAGAAATCGTTTGCTCATCTGCCCCAACAGACTCTTCCAACCTGGGAAAATTCATTTTCGGCTGAAAAGATGAAGCAGTGGAATTTTTCTTTTTTAACTGAAATAACATAGTCATGTCCCTCCGGCAAACAGCCAATTTGTACAATATTTGTATATATTATGTATAATAAATAGCCAAATGGCAACTATCAACTCTCTCTTCTATCTTCTTATCGGGTCAATGGGCCTAAATGTGAATAGAGGCTGACTCAAAAGGTCGGTTAAGTGACGACCCTTTTGAGTCAGTTTTTATTCTAAGGACAATTTTCTTCTTTTTCTTACCTTAATGTATTTGCTGATCTTCATTCTTGCACCCTGTTGATTGGAGCGGAAGGGGCGAGATCCTCGAAAATGCATTCGCATTTCCTTCGTGCGGTGTTAACTCGTAGATGCATAATCAACGTCCTGCGGGAGAAGCGAGTCAACGGGAGACCCCGCAGGTGCGAATGCACCGAGGAGGCTCCCGGACCGCCCGCGTTCGCTGAGTCCCTGGAGCGGAAATCAACAGGCCAATTTTATAGAGCTATTGTCTCGAAAAAGAGGGTGTCCCAAAAGCTATACTTTTGGGACACCCTCTTTTTTTGTTTCTATTTAATTTTTTTTTGGCTTAAAGGGATATTGATGTTCACAGCTGTGCCTTTCCCTACTTCACTGTCAAAAGCAATACTCCCGTCATGTTCTTCAATGATCTGATTGGTAACCATCAGCCCCAAACCTGTACCATCTGACTTGGTCGTATAAAATGGGTCGCCAACTCGATCGATGTTTTCAGCCATTATGCCGCAGCCCTCATCTTTCACGCGAATCAATACTCGCTGTCCCTGGAGCATTTCAGCAAAAATAGTAATGGTTCCGCCGTCAGGCATGGATTCGATGGCATTCTTAACGAGATTAATAAACACCTGCTTCATTAGCTTCTCATCACATTCCACTTTCGGAATGTTTGCCAGGTCTTCTGCAGCAAATTTGATATTCTGATTGGAGGCCTGCTCTTTCATAATAGAAATAACGTAGCTAAAAAGCGAATTTAAATCTACTTTTTCAAACACAGGCTGCCTTGGCTTACTCAGGAACATAAGGTCATCAGCGATCAAATTGATGCGGTCTATTTCTTCTATCATGATTTGATAGCGGTCCCGGTCTTCCGGATGCCTTTCCATCTGAAGCTGTGTAAACCCCTTTAAAGCGGAGAGGGGATTCCTGACTTCATGCCCAACCACTGAGGCCATCTGCCCGACAGCAGCCAGTTTTTCTGTTTGCCGCAGCTCCTGAAAAACAGTTGTCAGGGATTGAATATAGGAAAAGAAACGATTAAGAAGCACATAAGAAACACTTGAAAAAATGACCAGCAGCACGATGGGTACCATGACCTTTTGGCTGCTCAGCAGAAAGCCTGCAACGAGATACTTACTTACCATTCCCCCTGTAACAATCCAAAAATAACGCTTATTGACAAAGAGCGGAGCAAATATGATAAAAAACAGCTCTACAGCGTTTCCTGTCTGAAACTCCTTGGATTCACCAAAGTAAATCATCATGCTATTTGTAAAATCAATCAGCACAAAGCCGATAAAGTACAAGTATTTTACCTTAAACGGACTGCCTGTTTTAAAGAAATATACCGCTGCCGGCAAAAGGCCGATAATGGCCAAATAATAACCGAAGCCTAGTCCGCCTTGCGGAAGTCCCGGGGTGCTCCCTGCATTGAGAGGAAGGAGATAATAATAAAATAAATCATAAAGTGTAAAAATAAGATAAAACAGCCACATAAAAAGCCTGACTGCTTTTGTTTCTTCATTTATTAATGTCACTTGACTAAAACCCTTCATAAAAAAGCTCCTCGGTTAACTCTATTAAAATGATTCCAATAGCATTATTATAAACGGTTGAACCCATCATTGTATATTTTTCTTCCTTATAAGGTGTTTTTCGCTCCTAAATCGGATTTAAAAACCGGCCTGCGAAATGCAAACCGGCTCACGTGATGATGATTAAATTTTTAAAGCTAAATATGATCAAAAATCGGCCGAGACCGCGGACTTACGGCTTTAATATAACCTTTATACAGTCATCTTCATGGTCATTGAATATTTTATAGGCGCGATCAGCTTCTTCCAACGGAATCTGATGGGTGATAATCGATTTCGGGTCAAACTCCTGATTGGTGATTTTTTCGAACAGTTCTGACATGTAATGCACGACTGGAGCCTGTCCCATTTTTATGGTGATGTTTCTTGAGAAAAACTCTTCAAGCGGAAACATGTTATAGGTTAATCCATATACGCCTGTCAGCTGGACAGTTCCAAACTTCCGGACAGCGTTCGCGGCAATTTGAATAGGGCCAAGTGTTCCGCCCTGCAGCTTCAGCTTTTGCTCAATCTTTTCAACAGCGGATTTTTTGCCGTCCATTCCCACACAATCAATGACCACATCTGCCCCGCCACTAGTAATTTCTTTTATATATGCACCCATGTCATCATATTTTGTAAAATCGTAAACTTCTACATCATTTGTAAGCTTGGCGTGGTTTAGCCGATAATCCAAATGGTCAACAGCAATTACCCGTTTGGCTCCCTTCATCCAGGCGAACTTTTGGGTCATTAATCCGATGGGCCCGCAGCCTAGTACCACAACTGTATCACCCTTTTTTACACCAGAATGATCCACGCTCCAATAAGCAGTCGGCAGTACGTCTGATAAAAACAACAGTGATTCATCTTCCAGCTCACAGGATTCCGGTACAACAAAAGGTAAGAAATTGCCGAAAGGGACTTTTAAGTATTCAGCCTGGCCTCCCGGATGGTTCCCGTATTTTTCTGTATAACCGAAGTAGCCTCCTGCGTCTTTATGGGGGTTGGAATTATCGCACTGGCTCTCCATTTCGTTCTGGCAGTAAAAGCAATGCCCGCAGGAAACATTAAACGGGATCACAACCCGGTCTCCTTTTTTTACTCTCGTTACATCAGGCCCTGTCTCTTCGACAATCCCCATTGGTTCGTGCCCGATAATATAGCCGGGGCGCAGTGGCATGTTCCCCTGATATAAATGGAGATCCGATCCGCAAATAGCTGTTGACGTGATCCTGACAATAATATCATCCCGTTTCTCAATTCCTGGATCCTCTACATTTTTCACTTGAATATCTTTAGCTCCCTGGTAGGTTACAGCTCTCATCCTTCACACTCCTTCAGTAATTTACTAGGCTATACCCTGCTGGAAGGAAGGTTAACTCCCTTTATATCCAACTCTCTTTTTGTAATTTTTACCTATAATTAGAAGAATATTTTTTGGAAGATCAAAAGATAGATACAGCTTTTCACAGATTAATAGTCAAAAATGCTCAAATGCGAGGAATATAGGATAGTTTAACTATTTTGAATTTTGTAAATATAATAAAAGCACAGCTTTAAGCTGTGACAAATACATAGTTTGAGAGGAGATTCTGGATGAAGAAAAAAAGAGTAATTGGGTCAGCAGTACTAAGTGTGGCAATGGGGCTTTCTGTATTTGCGTCTGGAGCTTTCGGCCAGCAGGTTGAGAGCAACGAGACATACCGGGTTATGATTCAGGGACCGGGCGCTGAACAAGCGAAGGCTAAAGCAAACTATGGCGTGCGCTGGGATTTCGGGAAGGAAGGTTTTACTACAACAGTAAACGCAAAACAGTATCAAGCCTTGTTGAAAAATAAAAATTTGGAGATTGATAGAGTTGACCAGATAAGCCTTGCACCTGTCAGCAAGGAATCTGCCGCCAAGCCGGGAGCCGAGGCTGCAGCTGCTCCGAATGATCGCACTCCTTGGGGAATTGAGGCTATTTATAATGACAGTGCGATTCAAAGCACTTCAGGCGGAAGCGGAATAAAAGTGGCGGTGCTTGACACAGGCGTAAACACAGCACATACTGACCTGGCTGGACAGGCAGAACAATGTAAGGATTTTACTCAAAGAAAATCTCCTTTAATTGATGGAAGCTGCGGGGATAAAAATGGTCATGGCACACATGTTGCCGGAACTGTCCTTGCACATGGCGGCGCTAGCGGACAAGGTGTATACGGTGTTGCACCGGACGCAGACTTATGGGCATATAAAGTGTTGAACGACAGGGGTTCAGGCTATTCCGATGATATTGCCGGTGCCATCCAGCATGCGGCAGATCAAGCAGTCAGCACGGGTTCAAAAGTTGTCATATCCATGTCTCTGGGTGCAAGCTCAAAGAGTTCATTGATCGCTGATGCGGTTGACTATGCATACGGAAAAGGAGTTCTAGTTGTGGCTGCAGCTGGAAACGATGGCCCTTCAGATAACACAATCGGCTATCCTGGCGCATTGGTAAACGCGGTTGCAGTTGCTGCACTGGAAGACGTTCAGGAGAATGGCTCATACCGTGTAGCCGACTTTTCTTCTCGCGGAAACCCTGCAACTGACGGCGACTATGTCATCCAGGAACGCGATGTTGAGCTTTCCGCACCAGGCAGAGCGATTGAATCTACTTGGTTCGATGGCACTTACAACACAATCAGCGGTACTTCCATGGCTACTCCGCACGTATCAGGATTGGCTGCAAAGATTTGGGCTGAAAACTCTTCATTGACTCATGCCGGTCTTCGCGCAGAGCTTCAAACCCGCTCCAAGCAATATGACATCCTTGGCGGAACAGGAGCTGCAGCTGGTGATGACTATGCGTCAGGCTTTGGTTTCCCTCGAGTGAAATAATAGAATGATCGAAAAGCTTGGACCCCATTCCGGGATCCAAGCTTTTTTGGGGTGGGTTGATAATATATTGGCGCAAGTTGATGATATATTTTGGAAGCTGACGATTTATGGCCAAAGTTGATGATATATTCGATCAGTTGACGATAAATTTCTAAAAGATTGTTGGCTTTAAATACATTTTGTAAAAAACTTTGATAAATAAGGTTGATTGATTGGAGCGCAAGGTGCGAGCTCCTCGAAAATGCTATCGCATTTCCTTCGTGCGGTGTTTATTCAAGGAAGCTTATTCAAAGTCCAGCGGGAGGAGTGGGACAGGTGAGACCCCACAGGTGCTTGCACCGAGGATGCTCACCGCCCGCCCCGCGGAAGCTTGAGCATCCTGGAGCGGAAATCAACCACTCCTCACAACTAGTTTAAATAGCAACAAAGTTTGCGAAAACAGCCTTTCTATAAAAAACTTACCATTTTCTACTGCAACGCCGCCTGTTTTTTCTGTTTTCGGTTATAAATAAGCTTTGATAGGCTGACACTCGCCTCATACAGCAGCAATAGCGGCAGCGTAACCAGAATGTCGGATATAAAGTCCGGCGGCGTGACCAAAATGGCAACCACAATCAGCACAAAATAAGCATACTTTCTAATTTTCTGCAGCGAATAGGGATTGATGATGCCAAGGCTGGTCAGGAACATGATAATAACGGGCAATTCAAACAAAAAACCGAATGGCAGTGTTAAGTGCAGAACGAATTTAAAATATTTTTCCGTTGTAAAAAAGGCTGTAAACATCTCGCCGGATAAGGCCATCAGAAAGTTCAGCACGAGCGGCAGCAGGACGAAATAGCCAAACGATATCCCCGTTAAAAACAAGAAAAATAGAGCCGGGATATAGGATAAGGTCATTTTTCTTTCTGTTTTTGTCAGTGCCGGGCTGACGAACAGCCAGATTTGGTGGGCAGCAACCGGAATAGCCCCTGCTAACGCTACAACGGATGCGAGCATAAAATAGACCCAGAGAATTTCAGAGGGTCCCAGAACAGCCAGCTTAAAATCCAAATCTTTTACAAGCCATTCATAAATATCACTCACAAAAATAAAGGATAGTGCTAAAAATACAATAAAAGTAACCGCAATAATAATCAGTCTTTTGCGAAGCTCCTCAAAATGCTGAAGGACGATCATTCATGAAAAACACCTCAATAGTAAAGGAAGGAAGAAATCCTTCTCCCTCCCTGTTTTGATCCCGCAATTACGAGCAGTAAGCACCACAAATGTGCCTACGCACCAAGGTTACTACTTATAGCAATTCTTTCTTTTTTTCTTCCTCAGACTGCTCATCCGATACTAGTTCGCGTGTTGATTTCTTAAACTCTTTCAAGGTCGTTCCAAACGCCCTTCCGATTTCGGGCAGTTTGGAGGGACCGAAGATGATCAGCGCCAATACCAATACTAAAATTAATCCTGGAATGCCTATATTTGATAGCATGATAACCTCCTAGTATTTAAAGCCTGTGATGGCAACGACACCTGGACGAGGCATTGAATCTCCTTTGCGGTGAGGCCATTTGCTTGTCAAATTGTTTAAGTCTGCAGATTCTTCCCCGGGATGCTGGATGGACAGGAATAATGTTGTTTCGTTTGGAGTAAAAGACGGTCCTGTCAATTCGGCTTCTATTGGCGCAGATGCAAACTGGAAGGCTTCGCCAACATTTTTTCCGATTGTCGGGATGACGAACATGCCATTATTGGCAAAGTGCGTGTAAATGCCGCTGTTCAGCTTGCTTGAAGACATATCTGTAACAGTCCAAAGGTTGCCGAGGCTATCAAAGGTCAAATTATCAGGCGCACTGAATCCGCTTTGCTTTCCACCGGCTGCAAAAATCTCAAAATCGAATGATAAAGCCCCAAGATCATCACCATCTTCTATGAATCTAGTAATATGACCATGGAAGTTCCCATGTCGATCATTATTCGTATGAGCAATAAATACAGTTTTATCAAACGGGCTGATTTCCACGTCTTCAGGGCGGTCTGTAGGCGTTCCGCCGACCAGCAGCGCCGCTTCATGGCAGTTGACGACAACATCGGCCTGTGTCTGGAATTTCTTTAATAGCTCCGGCTTGTCCTTTGCTGCTTTACGCACATTTTCAGCCGTTAGAGGCACCCATTTCCCGCTGCCCATATTGGCCACATAAAGAGTCCCTTCTTCCAGCAGATCTGCATTCGCTTTCCCGCGTGATTCCACATACTTATTTCTGCTGATAAATTTATACACACAGGCGTCCTTTTTGTCATCGCCCATATACACCACGACACGGTTGTCATTTGTCAGGCCGACAGATGCGTTTTCATGGTTAAAGCGGCCCAGAGCGGTATGCTTGCGCAGCTTAAAGGTAGGATCGAATGGATCAACTTCTACAATCCATCCATAATGTGTATCATTTAAGCCTGCGTCCTTTGCTGTATTTTCAAAGTTTTCTTCTGCGGATAAAACGGTTCCCCATAAAGTCATGCCGCCCGAGCAGTTAGCAAAAGTGCCTTGCACATTTGTTGCATTTGCAACTGTTTTAGACCCTTTTGCTGGACCTGTCAGCTGAAATGGAGTTAGACCTGTAATTCGGCGTGCATATTTTGATTTTGTGTCCATTTTCCAGCTGCCTTCTTTATCACGGTACACTTCAATGATGGATCCACCCTGGTTATATAGCATTTTTTGAATCTGAGATGCAGTATATTTGCCGCTTGCAGGCTTTGCTCCATGGACGAACATTTCACTTGAGTATTCATGGTTCACCCACAATAAGCCGCGTTTGTCTCCATCAATGGGGAAATATAATGTAAAGTCATTGTTAAAGCCAAAGGTATCCCCTTTCTGGTTGATGACATCTCCATACGCTGCCACAACATCATACTTGTACCCGCGCGGAAGCACCAGGTCATCCTTATCCGTCGGGTCAATCGGCTTAAAATTCAAACCAGAGATTTTTTTTTGGAATCCAAATAGATGGGATGCAGCTTCTGCACCTTTGGCTTCCACCTTTGGCACCATTGTGCCTAGACCAGCAGAAGCGACTGTTAAAGCTCCTACTCCAGTACCTACATACGTTAAAAATTTGCGGCGATTTAATTCAGTCATCCTTTAGCACCTCTTCTTTTCATTTAATAATGTTTGCAGCTTTTTTATGTATCAATCCCAAATACAATAGTAGAGAACGAATATTAAGAGAATGCTAAGGAATAACCGGAAAATTGTAAAAATAGATTAAGAATTGTAAAAACCAGAAAGGTGGAGGGGCGGTGATAGACTGTTATGGAAGATTGGATTACCCTCTTATCTAATAAAAAAATGCCCGGCATCTGCCGGACATTTTTTTACTATTCTATTAAGATACTTTTTCTTCCTGGTGCTTATATTCTTCCTCCCAATACTCGGCGTTTTTGATGCCAAGCTTTTTGGAATTGAATACAGGATCGAGACCTTGTTTCTTTTGGGCTTCGTAATCTTTTAAAGCAATCAAGGCCGGTTTCGCAAGAATCAGAATGGCGATAACATTGAGCCAAACCATTAATCCAAGACCAACATCCCCAAGTGCCCAAGCAAGGCCTGCCGTCTTAACGGAGCCATAGAAAGTTGCACCAAGCAGCACAAATTTAAGAACGAACATGGCAATTTTGCTATTTTTGCCGCTTACTAAGTAGGCTACGTTTGTTTCGGCCATATAGTAGTAAGCCATAATAGTTGTAAATGCGAAGAAGAATAGGGATACAGCAACAAACCCTGCACCGAATCCTGGAAGAACAGATTCAACTGCTGCCTGTGTAAAACCAGGGCCAGCTTCAACGCCAGGAAGGTTTTCTACGATAGGAGTCTTTCCATCTGCTCCGACAGTGTTGAACATTCCAGTAAATAGAATCATGAACGCTGTTGCGGAACAAACAAATAAAGTATCAATGTAAACAGAGAACGCTTGAACAAGGCCTTGCTTTGCAGGGTGGGAAACTTCCGCAGCTGCTGCAGCATGCGGGCCTGTACCCTGTCCAGCTTCATTGGAATAGATTCCGCGCTTTACGCCCCAGGCGATTGCGCTTCCGATGATGCCGCCAAACATGGAATCGGCGCCAAAGGCACTGCTAAAGATTAATGAGAATACGCCAGGCAATTCTCCGATATTCATACCAATAATAACTAAAGAAACAAGAATATAACCTACTGCCATAAACGGCACAGTATACTGTGCAACAGTCGCAATACGCTTTACCCCGCCAAAAATGATAAGAGCCAGCAAACCGACAACAACGAGGCCGGTTACTGTTTTACTTATGCCAAATGCATTTTCCATACCCAAAGCAATGGAATTTGACTGGATCCCCGGCATTAAAAGTGACATTGCCAAAAGAGTCGCAACCGCGAAGAGTACGGCAAACCATTTGATTCCAATCCCTTTTTCAATGTAATAGGCAGGTCCGCCTCGGTAAACACCATCTTTTTTCACTTTGTAAATCTGGGCTAATGTAGACTCTACGAATGCGCTGCCTGCTCCGATAAAAGCAATGGTCCACATCCAGAAAACGGCACCAGGACCACCCATTGCAATCGCAGTGGCAGTACCGGCAATGTTACCAGTTCCTACGCGGCCGGAAAGAGCAATAGATAAGGCCTGAAAAGATGAAACACCCGCATCGGAACTTCTGCCTCTGAACATAAGCAAAACCATGTCTTTGATGTGCCGGACCTGCAAGAATCGGGTTAAAATCGAAAATAGCAGCCCTACTCCAAGCAAGATGTAAATAACTGGTGTGCTCCATAAGATCCCATTTAGCTGATTAATAAAAGCTTCCAAACAACTTCCCCCTTTTTATTATATATTCTGAATCTTTTTCCTATTAAGAATTATAGATTATAGACTGTTATATTACAATGGTTTTTTAACGGTCATAAGGAATAATGTCATAGAACTTTTTGGCTTGCTTTACTTTTTCCGGGAGTGAGTTCGTTTTGTTCAGTGACAATGGGATAAATAGAATTATAGAGAACATTAATCTTCCTATTTTCGGAAATTTCCGCTATTATATATTTAGGGAAACGAAATGTTGACCGGAAAGAAGTGTTTCAAGCATGAATAAACAAACAAAACGCAATTTAATGATCATGTGGTTCGCCAATTTCTTTGTGGCAGGCAGCATGACAATGGTACTTCCATTTATTTCTTTATATATAGAAACGTTTGGAGATCATTCCTCAACCTATGTTCAGCATTGGTCAGGCTGGACATTTGCCATTACGTTTGTCACCGCCTTTCTTTTTTCGCCGGTTTGGGGAAGAATCGGAGATCTTTTCGGACGCAAAAAAATCCTGATCCTGTCCGGGATAGGATTGGGTATTTCCATATTCTTAATGGGTTATGTGACCAATGTCTGGCAGCTGTTTTTCCTGAGATTATTTACTGGAATCTTTACAGGCTTCATCGGCATGTCCCAGGCATTTATTTCGACCCAGACACCTAAGGAGATTGCCGGCAGAGTGATGGGTACCCTTCAGACAGGAAGCATCACAGGCTCCTTGATGGGACCGCTTCTCGGCGGGGTTCTGGCAGATTTATTTGGTTTTGCAGATACATTTAAATGGACCTCTGTCGCCATCTTTGTTTCCGCGCTCCTCGTATTTTTCACAAGAGAATATAAAGTTGAAACCCAAAAGGGAGAAAAAACCCGGTACTCAAGCAAAGCCGTAATCCAGCATATTATCCGCAATCCGATTTTACTGACGGTAATGCTGATCTCAACACTTGTACAAATTGCCCACTTCAGCATTCAGCCAATCCTATCTTTATATGTCAGCGAATTGCATGGACCGGAAAATTTGGCCTTTTTTGCCGGAATCGCCTTTTCTGCAGCGGGTGTCGGAAATTTATTAATGGCAAGACAATGGGGGAAAATTGGGGACCAGCATGGATATATTAAGACTTTAGTTGTTCTGCTGCTCCTTGCAGGCATATTTTACTTGCCGGGCGGATTTGTCACAAACATGTGGCAGCTGGTCCTTGTCCGTTTTGCGCTTGGTGTGACAATCGGGGGCATTATTCCTGTCCGGATCGCCTATATCCGCCAGGAAGCCCCGGTTGCCATGCAGGGTGAAGTGCTTGGTTACAACACAAGCCTGCGTTTCTTCGGAAACATTATCGGACCAGTTCTCGGCGGTTTAATCTCTGCATACTTTGGCTTTTCAGCAGTCTTCGTTATCACCAGTTCCCTGCTTATTTTAAGCGGACTGATTTTGCTGGGCGCGATGAACCGCCATCCGAAGCTGGCGAAGGATTCTTATTAGGGGAAACTGTGTTTGGGTTAGAAAAATTTTCCCGAATACGTTTTATGAACGATCCATTTATTTCATCGGTGAAAATCATTTTTTAGCCCATTACAATATTTAAAGTTAAGGCTCTTTTCGTATAGATTTGTTGTTTTTGGACTATAAAGCTTGCCCGTTGATTTCCGCTCCAGTCACGCAGCGAACCCGCGGGGAGGAACGGAAGCCTCCTCGGCGTTTCACGCCTG
>NZ_JAGGQS010000010.1:20424-32829 GCF_018613175.1 Bacillus sp. ISL-47
AACTTTGCGAAAACAGCCAAAGGTTAAAAGCTGCCTCCTTGCATTCCTGGAGGCAGCTTTCTGTTTATTCGTTAAAATGGCAGACGCCAAGTTTATTTCCATCAAGGTCTTCGAACTCAAACCACTTTACAGTCCCATCATCCTGAATCTGCTCTGCTTTAACCTCGTGCCGGAGCAAATGGCGATGGGCTTCTTCAATATCAGCAACAAAGAAGTTAAAAGAGATAGGTGAATTCTTCCGTTCCTTGACCTGTTTGGATGACCGGATCAGTGTTAAAGGTGTCTCTCCGATCTCCAAGGCTGCATATCCGCTCAGATCATCCTTCCATCTCACCGGGAAACCGAGGACTGTGCTGTACCAATCAATCGCTTTTTCAAAATCATTAACCTGCAGGAAGACCGTGTCGATTCTTTTAAAAATACCAGACATTTGAAACCTCCATAAAAATGTTATGAATATGGAATATTCAACATCCTTATTCAATTACCTTTTTAACATGAGGAATCAGTTAAAACTAGTATATTCATTTCCGCTCCAAAAGCTCAGCGAACCGCATGCTTTAAAGACGCTCCTCAAGCAAAAAGGCCTGCAGGGTCTCTCCTTGACTCGCTACTCACGCAGGACACTGAATAGATTTGACACAGCAAGAAGGAAATGCGAATGCATTTTCGGGGATCGCGCCCCTTCCGCTCCAGCCAACAGGGTACAAATATCATAATCTGGCTTTTACAGAACTAAATGCAAAAAGCCAGCGTATTAGCTGGCTTTGTTATTACTTAGCTGCGTTGCTGGCAATATGAATTGCGTCCCAGACACCTGCAAATGGCGGTGCATAGCATAAGTCAACCATGCCAAGTTCATCAGCAGGCATATTGTTGTGGATGGCCACGGCAAACACGTCAATTCGGAGGACGACTCCTTTGTTGCCAATTGCATGAGCGCCAAGTATTCGGTTCGTCTCTTTTTCACAAATGAGTTTTATCCAAATGGGTGTTGGATTCGGATAATAGCTCGGATGGTCTGCAGCCTTTACAAATTCGGTTGAGTAGCCGATGCCCATCTTTTTCACATCTTCCTCGGAAAGCCCTGTTCTGCCAAGCTCCATGTCAAAAATTTTAATAGCGGCACTTCCCAGTGTTCCCACATACTTGTCATGGCTTCCGGCTATATTGGCTCCTGCAAGGCGGCCGCATTTATTGGCATTGGTTCCGAGAGGGATATAATCATTTTCTTCAAGTACTTTATGATAGACTTGCGCACAGTCACCTGCTGCATATACATCCTCAATATTCGTGCGCATTTCGCGATCGATAATGATAGCGCCATTTTCCGCTAATTCAATGCCCGACCCTTCCAGGAATTTGGTCGCCGGCCTTACGCCAACTGCAACCAGCACCAAATCAGCTTTATAGGTGCCTTTGTCTGTTTTAACACTTTCCACTTTTTTGTCCCCGTTGAAGCTCTCTACCTTTTCACCCAGGTTCAATTCAACACCATTTTCCCGGATTTCTTTTTCGGCAATGTCTGTTATTTCTTTATCAAAAGGCGCAAGTATACGCTCTCCCATTTCGATGACTCTAACGTTTTTACCGATCGTTTTCATTGCTTCGACCACTTCGATTCCGATGTAGCCTCCGCCAACAATGACGACATCTTTAACTTCCGGTTTATGGGCAATTTCTTTTAAAACCATTCCATCTTCAAGTGTTTTCAGCACATGAATGTTCTCGAGGTCTGCTCCAGGGAATGGAGGCATAACTGGGAATGTTCCTGTACCAATCATTAGCTTATCGTATGTATCCGTAAAAATTTTGTTGGCTGAAAGGTCTTTAACTGTTACTTCTTTCTTTTTTGTATCTACTTTTACGACTTCATGCTGAAGGAAGGTTTTGATTCCCCTCTCAGAAAATTGTTCTTGTGTCCGTGCAATCATTTTCCGATAATCATCATTTTCGCCTGATACATAATAGGGAAGGCCGCATGCTCCATAGGATAAAAACCTGCCTTTTTCATATACGATAATTTCGGCTTTCTCATCCATTCTTCTAAGCTTTGAAGCGGCCGACATGCTCGCTGCCACCCCGCCAATGACTAATAGTTTCATAGGGATCTCTCCTAACGTCTTATTCCATGACCGATTTTTATTAAGCTTTTTCAACATAGCTTTAGTTAAAAGGTGAAAATTATGCACTGCTGCAAACAGAGACTATACCCTTATAGCTATCCTATTTTGATCATTTTAAAACGTTTTTCAGGACTTCTACTGTCACCTTTCTGACAATGTTTTCGATCATTTCTTCAGACAGCCCCATTGTTTCAGCCTTCGCTTCGCTGCTTGGAGCTGGGATTCCGCCTGTGTGGATGCCCATTTTTCCACGGATGGAAATGAGCTCTGCGATTTGCCCAGTGCTTAATTCATTTGATTGTTGAATAATATGGTTGGAATATAGGAGCATAAGCGCATAATGCTCGAGTGACTCCATCCTGAAATAGGCTTCTGTAATATCACGGCCCCAAGTTAATGCACCGTGGTTGGCAAGCAGAACCGCATTGTAGTCCTTGCAATATGGCGCTATGGAATCAGGCACTTCCTGTGTGCCCGGAGTAGCATACGGTGCAACCGGAACTTTACCAAGCAAAACGATGGCTTCAGGTGAAACGGGCTTATCAAGGCTTATGCCGGCAATGGCAAACGATGTTGCCACAGGCGGATGGGCATGGACAACTGCTGTCGCTGCCGGATTTTCCTGATAAACTCTTAGATGCATTTTCACTTCTGACGAAGGTTTATGTGTACCTTCAAGAATATTGCCGGATAAATCCATTTTCACCATCATGTCAGGCGTCATAAAACCCTTGCTAACTCCAGTTGGCGTTGTCCAGATTTCATTAACGCCTGTTTTGATTGAGATATTTCCGTCATTAGCCGCTACAAAATTTTTATTGTACACTCTTCTGCCCATTTCACAGATAAGTTCCTTTGCTTCATGATCACTTATATATGTATATGGTTCAGCCATGGCTGCCATCTCCTTTCCTATTCACATCCTCTCCTATTGTATATTCAAAATCAATTGGCTTCAGCAATTTTTATAACTTTTCACCTTTCGCTAAAATCTGATCATTTCCGCGGAAATATTTTCAAATTTCGCAGTGAAAAAAACCGCCTGATCATTGGACCAGACGGTTTCGGGGGTTACCTATTTATTATCTTACGCGAGGGTATCCGAAGCCTGATGCGTAGTCATCGCCAGTTGCTGCTCCGTAACCGCCTTTAATATCATACTGCTTTGCACGGTTTCTAAGCTCTGTGCGAAGCTGTGTATGGCTCATATTAGGATTGGAAGACCAAATTTTAGCCGCAAGTCCTGCTACGTGAGGAGTAGCCATGGATGTGCCGCTGATTGTGTTGTAGCCGCCGTTATACCAAGTGGATTCAATGCTCGCTCCCGGTGCAGATACTTCCACATCACGCTCTTGGATATAATAGTCACCATCCGTGTTCGGGTTGCCTCGGGATGAGAAGTTGGCTACACGGTATGTACCGTTTTGCTGAACATTTTCAAGGGCCGCAACGGCAATAGCATTTGTTAAAGCACCCGGGTAACCAATCGTATTAGCGCTATAACCGGAGTTTCCTGCTGCAGCAACAATAAGGACACCTTTGCTGTATGCATAATCAACTGCGCTCGCAATTAATGAGTCTTTGCCGCTGGAACCAAGTGACATGTTAATCACTACTTTTGAACCCGTGCGGACCGCTTCGTCTGCAACATGACGGATTGCTCCTGCGATATCATCGGAATATCCAGAACCGTTATCGCCTAAAACTTTGTACGCCCATAACTTTGCCTGGGGCGCTACGCCATAAACGCCAAGGCCGTCATAGCCTCCATGCGCCAAAACGGTACCCGCTACATGCGTTCCGTGACCCTGGCGGTCAGTACAGGTTCCGTTCACCATGGAAGAATATGATTGTGTAAAATCTTTACATTGCTCAGCAGAGCCTTCCAAGTCAATGTGATTTGTATATACGCCTGTATCAAGAACAGCCACTTTAATTCCGCTTCCGCCTGATGTACTGCTAATGTAACTGTTATTATAAATAGATTCGATTCCCCATGGAGTCTGGTCGCTAGGATATCCTGCTGCTTCTAATGAGATTGAGTCATTCTTGGATGAAGAGGCTTCCGTTCTGGCTGTATCGAGTGTAACCTCGCTTACTTTTTCGATCGTTATGTTCTTGTTCTTTAAAAGTGCCTGGTACTGTTTCGAATTAACCTCTGCAGTAAGGCCGTCTTTTCCAAAATCCCAACGTTCTTCGATCTGCGCTTTTACATTTGCCCGCTCAGCTGCAGGTCCCTGGATAAGAACCCGATAAGATTCATTTGCCTCTGGCCCCTTCGCAAATGCTCCTGCTGTAAAAACGGATAAACCCATGGTCATACTTAGAAGTGCTGCTCCTAATGCCCTTTTTTTCTTCATCCTTTTTCTCCTTTCAAATTCTTTATTTTTTCTGTCGGTTCTTGTTGCTTTTCAAGTATATTTAAAACATTCTGACTTTAACAATGCGCTAAATTATGTAATTTACAAACTCTGGAATCAGGCATAGATTCATAGCTTCTAAAAAAGTATCAGGCCTTTTGATGGATTTACAAATGTTTTCCACTACATCCATATTATTTAATTCATAATTTTTACAAAAATAATAATATTTTACAGTAATTTATAGTCTGAAAGTTTTATATGAAGAGTCAAATTACACTCATTTTTTTTGGTTGCAGCAGGGATATTTTCCTAGTGGAACGCTTTAAAGGTTTAAAACAAAGTCTCTTTTCAAATAGGTTGCTGTTTTTTCCTATGAATTCAGCCCGTTGATTTCCGCTACGGGCACTTGCTGTCCGCGGGGGGAACGGGTGCCTCCTCGACGCCCTGCGTCTGTGGGGTCTCCCGCTTCCTCTCCTCCCGCAGGACATTGAATAAACTTCCTCGAATAGACATCACACGAAGGAAATGCGGCAGCATTTTCGAGGATCAAATGCCCACAGCGAAGATCAACTCAGCAAATTAAATTGAGTTATTGAAAAACAACAAACTTTACTAAAACACCCACATCAAAAAAGCCTCCTGCCATTTGGCTCGGAGGCTTTCATCTATTTTTTGAACATTTTAGGCAGGCTTTCATTAAACGGGGCATATGCAATGCCGTTTTCTGTGATAATGCCTGTGATCAATTCGTTATCAGTCACATCAAATGCTGGATTGTACGTCTGCACACCCTCTGGTGCCATTGGCTTTTCATACCATTTAGAGGTGATTTCCTCGGATGGCCTTAGCTCGATATGGATGTCCTCGCCCGTTTTGCATGTGAGATCCACTGTTGAAAGGGGTGCACAAACATAGAATGGGATTTGATAATGCTTAGCCAGAATCGCAACTCCCGATGTCCCGATTTTATTGGCTGCATCACCATTTGCTGCTACCCGGTCACAGCCAACGAGCACGGCCTGAATCTTGCCTTCTTTCATCACAATGCTGGCCATATTATCGCAAATCAGCGTGACATCAACACCTGCTTCTTTCAGCTCCCAGGCTGTCAGACGGGCACCTTGGAGAAGCGGACGTGTTTCATCCGCATACACTTTAAAATCATACCCTTGTTCCTGACCAAGATAGATTGGGGCCAGAGCAGTCCCATATTTTGCGGTCGCGATGGTTCCCGCATTGCAGTGTGTGAGGATACCCCAGCCGGGCTCAAGGACTGAAAGAGCATGTTTCCCAATTGATTCGCATACCTCTTCATCTTCAGCACGAATGTTTTCAGCTTCCTCTTTCAAAGCAGCTTTCACTTCAGCTGCACTCATGCCTTCTTCCTTTTGAAAGCGGGCTTCCATACGGTCAAGCGCCCAAAACAGATTAACGGCAGTGGGCCTTGAAGAGGCAAGGTATTCCTTGGCTTTTTTAAAGTCGCTATAAAGCTCTTCATAGCTCTCTGCACTGGATTTCTTTGTGCCTAAATACACTCCATAAGCAGCGGCAATGCCAATCGCCGGAGCGCCGCGAACCTTTAAATGATAGATTGCTTCCCATATATCCTTTAATTCTTTTAAATGCAGAAAGTTCTTTTCGTTTGGAAGAACTGTTTGGTCTAAAAGAATAAGAGCATCGTTTTCATCGTCCAATCTGACAGACTGGATCACATCCACTGGTTTTCCCATCATGCTGCCTCCTCTAGAATCTTTTTTCACAGCTTTTAAGAGCGCCTGCAAAGTCTGCGCCTGTTTTGAAAGATTCCCTATCCATAATAAACATTTTGCCGGCTGCCAGACAAATCTTTTCTGCAGCAGCTCTGCTGTTTGGGTCTTCAATCGATGTGACATCTTTTACAGACGCCAATCCGATAATTCTTCTGCAGAGCTCAAGCCCGGCTACAGCCGCTGTGTCGCGAAGAACTGTATCCAGGTAGTATTCCTTAAAGCCATCATATCTGGCTGTTTGTTCGGTTGCTTTTTCATCCCATGCCTTCATAAATTTATCCTTAAAAAGATCTACGATATCTTCAATCGTATTTTGGAGATACGCCTCTTGATCGGCTCTTAAATCTTCATCTGCAATCGTATATTTTGCGTTAACATAAGCGAAAATCAGGTTGGCAAGGACGTTTCCGATATCGTAGCCGGCAGGTCCATAAAAGGCGAATTCCGGATCGATGATTTTAGTAGAATCTTCTTTTATAAAAATAGAGCCGGTGTGCAGGTCGCCATGAAGGAGAGACTGGGCATTGGACATAAACTCAAACTTAAGCTTTACTGTCTCAAGCTGCAGCTTCGGATCTGACCAGATTTCCTGTTCTGCATACGCTCTAGTTCCCTCGAACACTTCATTTCTAGGACAATTATAAAATGGCTCTGTAAATACAAGGTCCTCAGAAATTTCACATAATTCAGGGTTGGTGAATTTTTGGACAAGCGCCTTCTTTTCCTTATGTCCCATCACTACGTCCGAGGTAAGCAATAATGTATTCACCAGGAACGTTGAAATATGGTCAGCAAACAGCGGAAACTTTCTATGCTGCATCAATGCGGTTCTCATGATCATATGATCGGACAAGTCCTCCATTGCCGTACAGTTCATGATCGGATCATAATGATACACCTTTGGCACGAACCCTGGCGCCAGCTTGTTTTGTCTCTCCAAAATCTCAAATTCAATGCGGTTGCGGTCAGGAGACAGCTTAAATTCATCAGAAATTCTGGCTACAGGGCCGGCCTGCTTTATGATAAGAGACTTATTATTTTTATGATCAATCAGTTTAAATACATAGTTTAAGTTGCCATCCCCAATTTCCCTGCACTCCAATTCTGCATCCGGTGCAAAGAAATCCAGCCTTGTTTTTGCGTACTCGATGGCTTCCTGTTCATTCATCGTAAAATAGGCAGATGTGAAAACCGTCATGTTAAAAGCCCTCCTCAATTCCCATAAAATAATCTATGATTTCGTGTATTTTATATATTTTAAAATATCTAAATACTATCATGGGATGGGGGCTTCGACAATCTTTTTTTAATAGAAAAGAGCTGCCATGATAGCAGCTCCGGTGTTTTTCTTATTTAATGCTCGTAATTGCCTGCTGTACGGTAGAGTAGACTTCAAGCGAGGAGAGGTCAATTCCCAGATTGACTGCGCTTTTCGCCAGGTCTGGGCGCACGCCTGTTGCAATTGTATTCACTCCTGTCAGGAGGAGGATGTTGCGGATATCAAAAATATGCTTGGCAATTTGAATGTCGATATTGACTGTGCCCGAAAAGTCGATGATGAGGGTTTCGATGCCCAATTGATTTACTTTCGGGACTGCTTTTTCAATAATGATTTGTGCCCGGTCATAGTCAATGTTCCCGATCAATGGCAATATCGCGATCCTATCCTGGATGGGCACAATGGTAGCGGAAAGTTCATTTACCTGTAATTCTGTTTCTTTTAATCGTTTTTGTGTCTGGCGTTCGAAGGCAAATACAGTTTCATTGATGCTTATATCAAGCATATGGTTTACTTTCTTTACAATGGTAATCGTCTCATCAGCCGTTAGCCCATAATCTGTACCGATTGTTTTTAGTCTATCAGTAAATACGATGCGGGTGTCTGGATAGCGGGTGACGATATCTGAGATCTTTCCGCCTCTTGATGCCGCCCGTTCCCCGTTTCCTTTGCTCCATTCGACCAGGCCGTCAGGAACTTGATCTCCCTCATTCGCAATCATCTTTCCCAGAAACTTTATAAACTCAATATACATCGAAACAGCAGCGTCAAATTCTTGTTTTGGAATCTCAAAACCGAATCTGTCCACAATTTCTGCAACGATTTCTTCAGATAATCCCTCCGCATTTTGAGTAAGATACGCTGAAACTTTTTGTATAGGCTCCATCTGTAAGTATATCTCCTCTCTTATGTCATGCTTCGATTATAACCTACTATCCCTTTAAATTGGCAGATTGGGGAAATAAATAGGAACATTTTACTTGGGCTGTTTTCGCAATTTTTTTTGTATAAACGATGGACTTTTCCTTTCAGCAGGTACTTGCTTTCCGTTAGTTACCGCCGCTGTAAAATAATGGCCGATACTTTCCATGACGCGGTGGGGCGCAGCCCAGCCTGCTCTCGCTGATCGGCCTTCCCCATTTCGCAGATAAAAGGCCCAAGATTAACCCAATCCTTTTTACTGGCCGGCCTGATTTAGATTTTTTTGTTCATAATCTTCTTCCTTTATGCTGCTGATGAGCAGGGATTGAAACTTTTTGAACAGCTCCTGAATTTCATCGTCCTGATTGATCAGCGGCAGCATATTATGATACTCCTCCTCAGACTTGAAATAGCTGATTTCTGTCCACTTTGATTGGTCTTCTTTGCTTTTTAAGACAGATGTCTGAACTTCAGTGTACTTTCGGTAGATTTCACCGGCTTTCTTCTGTATATCCAGCAGTTCCTGTTCATTTTCCGGCCGGATACGGTATTCATAAAGTTTTACAAACATAATAGCTCCTTTGTGAATGTTTTATGGGTTACCCTGCATCATCCCAAGTTTCTGATATATTCTCAGGGATTCTATTAAAAATTGCTGGTTATAGCCAGTCTTCTCATGGATTCTGGACGCCCATTCTTCAATAGAACCGGCTGGCTCGTCCTTATATAACCCTTTTGTTGTACTCAGAAAGCTATGCCAATTATAAAACTCCCAGTGAGCCGTTTCGTTTTTAAAAGGAACCCTTTGCTCCAGCAGCGGCTTTGGCTTTATCCAATTTTGCGAGTATTCGGCTGCTTCCAGAAACATGTTCATAGCAATTGGTGATGTGTCATATACTTGTCTCGATACTTTACCATTCGGGCGGTGGTAGGAAATCTCAAGCCCATTCTCTATTGCAGACAATTGGACTTCTGCCGCCGGGAAAAATCCGCTTAATTTTTCCGAAGTAAAATTCTCTGCCTCTTGATCAATTAAGATTGGCTGCAGCCATTGGTCACCGAGATCACATAAATAGCGGCAGCCTTGTTCATCGACAGCAACTGCTGCCGCATGGGAAGAAGGGGTAAGTAACTGGTGGCCAACAGGATAGGCATGGATTCCAGCCTGCTTAAATTCATGAAGAAGCCAGATGGCCAGATCAAAGCAGTTTCCCGTGATTCCGTACTTGGCACGATGCTCCTTCATAAGGGAGACATCCCGCTGCTTCTTCAGCCCTCCTTTATCGTAATACCATGCTTTCGTTAAGGTCTCCATCGGAAACCCGTCAAACTTTCTCCAGACTGACAATATGGAATCGGGTGCGTGCATTGCAATCTTCCTCTCGTATCTCTCTCCTTTGTATATTCTTTTTCGATGGAAAAACTCCTCTTCCTTTTGATTGCTGTGGAAATTATGATAGAGTATTTTTCAGAAACAAACATTAGAGGAGGCTTCTTATGGCCAAGCACATTGGATTTATTGGTACATACACAAAGGGAGAAAGCGAAGGCATCTACTCTTTCGTTCTCGATATGGAAGCAGGCAAGATTTCAGCCGCAAAAGTGGCGGCAAGATTGGATAATCCAACCTATTTAACGATTAGCAAAGATAATCAATATCTATATTCAGTGGCAAAAGAAGGCGAAGCGGGCGGTGTGGCTGCCTATCGTTTGGACAGCAGCAGCGGTTCATTGGAAAAGATTAACAGCCAGGTTTCAGCTGGATCCCCTCCA
Organism: Bacillus sp. ISL-47; assembly: GCF_018613175.1. Lineage (NCBI taxonomy): Bacteria > Bacillati > Bacillota > Bacilli > Caryophanales > Bacillaceae > Bacillus > Bacillus sp. ISL-47. The sequence goes on from NZ_JAGGQS010000010.1 coordinate 30,656, forward strand.
TGCCATGTGAGCGTTGACTGTGAAGGACGCAATGTATTCAGCGCAAACTACCATAAAGGAACCGTGGAATCTTACTTAACCGAGGAAGATGGCTCTCTTGGGCCTGCGGTTTCTGTTATGGAGCACAGCGGATCAGGTCCGGACAGCAGGCAGGAAAAGCCGCACACTCACTATGCCGGGCTAACTCCTGATGAAAAATATGTGATTGCAGTGGATCTGGGCATTGACCAGGTAATTACTTATGAAGTTAGTGATGGTGTTTTAAAAGAACAAAGCTCATTTTCTGTAAAACCAGGCAGCGGTCCAAGACACCTTGTTTTCCATCCGAATGGAAAGTATGTTTATGTCATGACCGAATTCAGCTCTGAGGTTCTGCTGCTTCAATACCATGAGGATGGCAGCTTTACTCAGCTGCAGGCGATTTCAACCCTTCCTGAAGGGTTTACGGAAAATAATCAGGGCAGCGCCATCCACATTTCTTCCGATGGACGATTTGTTTATGCCGGCAACCGCGGGCATGACAGCATTGCCGTTTTCTCCGTAAATCAAGATAATGGAGAGCTTTCATTTGTGGAGCATACCTCAACAAAAGGAAACTGGCCGCGGGACTTTGTGCTGGATCCTTCAGAAAAATTCGTGGTGGCCACTAACCAGAATTCCAGCAATATGGTTTTATATAGAAGAGATGAAGAGACTGGGAAGCTGACACTGCTGCAATCAGACGTGGCTGTGCCGGATCCGGTTTGTGTGAAGTTTTTACATGTGTAGGAAAGCGGATGCGTCCTTGCCCATCGGCGAATATGTGATTGGCTAAGGGTCACAGGCGCAGGAAGGCTTCGCCAGCTCTTAACACTGCACCGCCAAGCTTTTGGAAGATGCGGGTCAAGGGCACACGTTCTTAATTGGAAAGTAAAAGGGTGAGAAGCTGCTTATTTGCAGGCCTCTCACCCTTTTTTCGTTGCAGATTAACGGGGATTAGACACACCACATGAGTGGCACTATTCTTATCGATTAGGTCCTTCGATATTGATTTCACCACTTGAGCGGCACCATTCACTCCCATTAATTCCTTTCAACTTCTGTCTGTGAAGATTCACTTTATTCACTGATTTTAAAGGCGATTTTACCCCATTGTTCAGCATTTTCGATTTTATCAAAAGCCTGCTCAAATTTCTCAAGCGCCAATGCTTGATCGAGGGCTGGCCTGATTTCATGCTTCTCAATAAATTGAAGCATCTCGTGGTATTCCTCGGCACTTCCCATTGTGGAGCCGAGCAGATTTTGCTGGGCATAAAACAGGCTGCGGAGATTGAGTTCGAGCTGGTCGCCTGAAGAGGAGCCAAATGTAACAATGGTTCCGCCGTTCCGGAGAATGCCGAGTGATTTATTGAATGTGGCGGGACCAACTGATTCAATAACAAGATCAACCTTTTCCCCGCCAAGTGCTTCATTCCAGTCTTCGTTACTGGCGAGCGCTTTGTCTGCACCCAATTGGAGCGCCTTCTCGCGTTTTTCCTCCGAACGGGATGCCACGTATACGGTTGCTCCTGCTGCTTTCGCAAATTGCATGAGGAAAGTGGCAACGCCGCCGCCGATTCCCGGAATAAATACCTTCATGCCGGCTTTGACCTTCCCTCTCGTGAAAAGGGCTCGGTACGCTGTCAGCGCTGCAAGGGAAAGGACACCTGCTTCCTCCCAGGTTAGATAGGCTGGCTTGGGTGCTGCATTTTCAGCTGGAATTACGATATATTCGGCAAACGTTCCGTGGAATGGCAAGCCGACGATTTCAAATCCGGCTGGCGGAGCATCGCTGTTTTCTTTCCAGCCAAGCCCCGGGTTGATGATAACTTCATCGCCAGCTTTTACATTTGTGACACCTTCACCAACTGCATCAATGATGCCTGCTCCGTCTGAACCGATGACGAGTGCCGGCTCTTCCGGCTTGTGGCGGTTCAAGACGAATAAATCACGATGGTTTAATCCTGCTGTTCTTAATTTGACTCTAACTTCCCCTGCAGCCGGCTCCGGCTTTGTCATTTCTCCATAGGATAAGCCGCTGCGGCCTATTTTTCCTTCATGAAAGATAGCTTTCATCTAAATACACCTGCTTTTCTTTTAAAATTTCGTCTATTTCTATCATATCTTGAAAAGGGATGATAAAGTCCATATAATTG